>DASZVW010000049.1:0-7772 GCA_035546895.1 Polyangia bacterium | reverse complement strand
CGACGAACCTGGTCTCGCAGCCGGTGTTTCGCGAGGGCGCGTTCACCAGCAACGACGCGCAGGTCCGGGCGCTGGCGTTGTCGAAGACGATGCGCGCGATCGACCTGGGCGTCGACCTAGGCGCGACCACGTACGTGTTCTGGGGCGGCCGCGAGGGGCTGGAGACCAACGCCTGCAAGGATCCGCGCGACGCCGTCAAGCGCTTCCGCGAGGCGATGAACTTCCTCTGCGAGTACGTGCGCGACAACAACTACGACCTGAAGTTCGCGCTGGAGGCCAAGCCGAACGAGCCGCGCGGCGACATCTTCCTGCCGACCACCGGCCACATGCTGGCCTTCATCTACACGCTCGATCACCACGAGATGGTGGGCGTGAACCCCGAGGTGGCGCACGAGGTGATGCCGGGGCTCGACTTCTCGCACGGCGTCGGCCAGGCGCTGGAGGCCGGCAAGCTCTTCCACATCGATCTGAACGGCCAGAAGCCGGGCCGCTACGATCAGGACCTCCGCTTCGCCAGCGAGGATCAGAAGGGCGCCTTCTTCCTGGTCAAGCTGCTCGAGGACGCGCGCTGGGACGGCATGCGCCACTTCGACAGCCACGCCTACCGCACCGAGGACGAGCAGGGCGTCTGGGACTTCGCCTACTACAGCATGCGCTCGTACCTCATCCTCAAGGAGAAGGTGGCGCGCTTCCACGCCGACGCCGAGATCCGCGAGATCCTCGGCACGCTGGAGAAGCGCAACGGCGCGCAGACCGCCGGCCTCGGCCCGCACTTCAAGTACGACAAGAAGACGGCCGCCGCGCTCAAGGCGCACGCCTTCGACGCGCCCAAGATGGCCGCCGCCGGGTTCGAGTACGAGCGGCTCGATCAGCTCACGACCGAGGTCCTCCTCGGCGTCCGCTGACATGCCGGCGCACTTCCTCGGCATCGACGTCGGGACCACCAACGTCAAGGCGCTGGTCGTCGACGGCCGCGGGCGGGCGATCGCCCGCGCGTCGGAGCCGCTCGGCATGCGCGTCCCCCAGCCCGGCTGGGCCGAACAGAGCCCGGCCGACTGGTGGAAGGCGGCCGCGCGCGCGGTGAAGCGCGCGGTCGGCAAGCGGAAGATCGAGGCGGTCGGGCTCTCGGGCCAGATGCACTCCTCGGTCTTCCTCGACGCCGACAACAAGGTGATCCGCCCCGCCCTGCTCTGGTGCGACGGGCGGACCACCGCGCAGTGCCGCGCCATCGCGGCGCGCGTCGACGAGGCCTCGCTGCGCGCCTGGGTCTCCAACCCGCCGATGGAGGGGTTCACGCTCCCCAAGGTCCTCTGGCTGCGCGACAACGAGCCTGGCGCTTTCGCGCGCCTGGCCAAGGTGCTGCTCCCCAAGGACTACATCCGGCTGCAGCTCTCGGGGACGCTGGCCACCGAGTACTCCGACGCCGCCGGGACGCTGATGCTCGACGTGGCGAACCGCCGCTGGAGCCGGGAGATGCTCGAGGCCATGGCGCTGCCGCCGTCGCTGCTCCCCGAGCTGGGCGGCTCGACCGAGGTGCTGGGCACGGTGTCGGCCCGCGCGGCGGCGGCCACCGGCCTCGCCGCCGGGACGCCGATCGTGGGCGGCGGCGCCGACAACGCCTGCGGCGCGGTGGGCGTCGGCGCGGTGGCGCCGGGCGCGGTGGTGGCCAGCTGGGGGACCTCCGGCACGGTGGTCTGCCCGACGGCGGCGCCCAAGGTCGACCCCGGGATGCGCGCGCACACCTTCTGCCACGCCGCCCCCGACACCTGGTACGTGATGGGCGTGATGCTCACGGCCGGCGGCGCCTTCGCCTGGCACCAGCGGGAGCTGGCGCGCGAGCTGGCCAAGAAGAAGGACGCCGCCGACCTGCTCAACAAAGAGGCGGCGCGGGTGCCGCCGGGGGCGCTGGGCCTGACCTTCCTTCCTTACCTGCAGGGCGAGCGGACGCCCCACCGCGACGCCGACGCGCGCGGCGCCTTCGTCGGGCTGTCGCTGGCGCACGCGCGCCCGCACCTGACGCGCGCGGTGCTGGAGGGGATCTGCTTCGGCCTGCGCGACAGCCTGGCGATCATCGAGTCGCTGGGGGTCGAGGTCCCGGAGGTGCTGATCACCGGCGGCGGCGCCAGCGCGCCGTTCGTGCGGCAGCTCCAGGCCGACGTCTACGGCAAGCCGGTGGTGCCGGTCGACCAGCCCGAGGGGCCGGCGCTGGGCGCGGCGCTGCTGGCCGCCGTCGGCGCGGGCGCCTTCGCCAGCGTCGGCGAGGCGGCCACGACGATCCGCCGCAAGCCGGCGGTGGCCCCGCGCGCCGGCGCGCACGCCGCCTACGCCGAGCCGTACGCCCGCTTCCAGCGCCTCTATCCGACCCTCCGCTCGGCGCGCTAAGCTCGGCGCCGCGATGAGCAGCGCCGCGGGCGATCTCCACACCTTGACCAACGCGCGCGGCGCGACCGCGCTCATCTCGCCGTTCGGCGCCACCGTCGTCGAGCTGCGGGTCCCCGATCGCGCGGGCGCGCTCGGCAACGTGGTCCTCGGGCTCGACGATCCGGCGGCCTACGCCCGCCAGAATTTTTTCCTGGGCGCGCTCTGCGGCCGGGTCTGCAACCGGATCCGCGACGCCCGCTTCACCCTGGGCGGCGTCACCTACGGGCTGGAGGCGAACGACCCGCCCCATCACCTGCACGGCGGCAGCCACGGCTGGTACCGCGCGCGCTGGACGCCGGCCCCGACCGAGGCCGCCCGCCCCGGCGCCGCGCTGACGCTCACCCACCACTCGCCCGAGGGGGACGCCGGCTACCCGGGCGCGGTGGCGGCGCGGGTGACCTACACGCTCACCGACGACGGCGCCCTGCGGATCGAGATGAGCGCCACCACCGACCAGCCGACGCCGATCAACCTGACCCACCACGGGTACTGGAACCTGGCCGGCGGCGGCACCGTCCTCGACCACCTGCTCACCGTGGCCGCCGACGCCTACACGCCGGGCGATCCGGTGGTCCCCACCGGCGCGGTCGAGCCGGTCGCGGGGACGGCGCTCGACTACCGCTCGCCGAGGCGCGTGGGCCCCGAGCTCGATCACAACTTCGTCGTCGCCGGCGCGGCGGGGACGATGCGGCGGGTGGCGCGCCTGCACGACCCCCGCTCGGGCCGGGTGATGACCGTCGAGAGCGACCAGCCGGGGCTGCAGGTCTACGCCGGGAAGTTCCTCGACGGCTCCACCGCCGGCCGCGGCGCGGTCCACGGGCGCCACGCCGGGATCTGCCTGGAGACGCAGGCCTTCCCCGACGCCGTCAACGTCCCCGCGTGGCGCGGCCAGGTCCTCCTCCACCCCGGCGACACCTACCGGCACACCGTCGTCTACGCCTTCGCGACCGACGGAGCCTGAGGTGCCGCGGCTCCTCCTCGCCTATCACTTCTTCCACCCCGACGACGTCGTCAGCGCCCGCATCTTCAGCGACCTCGCCGTCGAGCAGCAGCGCCGCGGCTGGGAGGTCAGCGTCGTCACCAGCAACCGCTCCTGCTTCGATCCCGCGCGCCGTTACGCCGCCTTCGAGGACTGGAACGGCGTCCGGATCCACCGTCTGTTCCGCCCACCCTGGACGCAGGCCCGGCCGCTCCAGCGCCTCGGCAACAGCGGCTGGATGGCGGCGGCCTGGCTGGCGAAGGTGGCGGCGCTCGCCCGCACGGCTCCATTCGACGCCGTGGTGGTCGGCTCCGACCCGGCGTTCTCGCCGGCGCTGGGCCCCGGGCTGCGCCGGCTCCTGCCGCGCGCCGCGCTCGTCCACTGGTGCTTCGACCTCTACCCCGAGGCGATCGCCGCCGAAGGGGGAAACGCGGCCGTCCGCGCGCTGGTTCCGGCCGCGCGCGCCGTCATGCAATGGGGCTACCGCGGCTACGACGCGCTGGTCGACATCGGCCCGCGCATGCGCGAGCGGCTCGCGGCGTATGGGACCGGCGTCGCGCAGGAGACGCTGGTCCCCTGGGCGCTCGCCGAGCCGCCCCGCCCCGCCGCCGCCGATCCGCGCGCGCGCGCCGAGCTCTTCCCGCGGGCCAAGCTGGCGCTGCTCTACGCGGGGACCATGGGGCGCGCGCACGACCACCGCGCGTTCCTGGCGCTGGCGCGCGCCTGCCGCGCGCGCTCGGGCGACGACGTCGGCTTCTGCTTCGCCTCCCGCGGCAACCGCCAGGACGAGCTGCGTGCCGCCGTCACCGCCGCGGACAGCAACGTCGGCTTCGCCCCCTTCGCCGACGAGGCGGCGCTGGGCGCCCGCCTGGGCGCCGCCGACCTGCACCTGGTGAGCCTCCAGCCCGAGTGGGCCGGCATCGTGGTGCCGTCGAAGTTCTTCGGCTCGCTGGCGGTCGGGCGCCCGCTGCTCTACGCGGGCCCACCCGAGTCGGAGATCGCGCGCTGGATCGCCGAGCACGACGTCGGCCTGGCGCTCGACGGCGACGTCGGGCCGGTGGTCGAGCGCCTGCACGCGCTCATCGAGCGCCCCGAGGCGCTCGCCCGCTGGCAGGCCAACGCCTTCGCCGTCTACCACCGCGCGTTCTCGAAGGCGGTCGTCAACGACCGCTGGGACGCGCTGCTCCGCGCGCTGGTCGCCCGCCGCGCCGCCGGTTAGCGCCCGGCGCCCAGGTCGGGCGGCGGGCGCCGTTCAACGGCCTAGAGGAAGGTGTAGATGAGCGTCGCCTCGGTCAGCGTGTCGACCTTGTCGGCGAAGGGCTGGAAGGCGAACCCGGGCGTGGTGTCGAAGGTCGCGCCGGCCGGCGACCCCGGCGGGATCGGGAGCGGCGCCGGGTTCTGGTCGTACTTGAGCGTGAAGCCGAACCCGATGCTGAGCTTGGCGAACAGCGTGGTGGTCAACCCGATCTTGGCATTGACCCGCGTGTCGTGGAAGGCGTCGACGCCCGGCAACCCGGTCGAGGCGTCGAGCGCGTTCGACTCCTTGTTGAGGTTGAAGAACGCCTCCACGCTGGCGGTGATCCCGGTGGCCTTGGTCAAGGTCAGCGTCTCGCCACCGAAGAGGCGCGCCGAGTGGATCGACACCGACGGCGGCGTCGTCGTCCCGGCGGTCACGTAGCTCTCGTACGAGTAGTCGTAGCCGAGCTCGGCGACCACCAGGTGCTTCGGGCTCTTGTAGACCTGCCGGCTGTAGCCGACCTGGCCGCCGCCGTAGAACGACTTGCCGGCGATCTTGTCGGCCGCCGCGTCGGCCGCCGCGTAGCCCGAGTTGTTGGGGGTGAAGAAGCGATCGTAGCGCCCCTTGAGCAGCCAGTTGTTGGTGGTCTCGATGTCCTGCCGGTGGAACCCGGTGATGGCGGTCGGGTTGGTCGGATCGTCGAACTCCGACTCGATGATGTTGGACCGCCCGTAGGCGCCGTTGGCGTCGAACGCCAGCCGGTTGTTCCCCTCCTTGCGCGAGACGCTGCCGGTACCGACCAGCCCGGTGGTCTGCGAGTTCCCGGAGGTCATGGTGAAGCCCCCCTTGACCATCGCCTTCCACTCGACCGCCGGCGGGGGCGGCGGCGGCGCCGGCTTGGCCGAGTCGACGGGCTTGGGCGCGTCCGGCTTGGCGAAGGTGAAGGTGGGGCTGTTCTGGGCGAGCGCCGGCAGCGCGATCAGCAGCGAGCCGGCGGTGAGCAGGAGGGGGCGGCGCTTCATGGCGGCGGGACTCTAGCCATCGCGCCCTCGACGGTCAACGATCCGGGAACGTCCGGCCGCCGCGTGTTACAACGCGCGCATGAGCGACGGGCACCGCTGGACCTTCTTCCGCGCGGGCGGGTTCGATCAGGTCAAGCTCGCGACGGGCGACGATCTGGCGAACCTCGGCGCGCTCGACCAGAAGCTGTGGGTGGCGCTGGCCTGCCCCACCACCGGCCTCGAGATCGACGCCCGCACGCTGTCGCTCATCGACACCGACAAGGACGGCCGGGTGCGCGCGCCGGAGCTGATCGCCGCCGCGGCGTTCGCCTGCGCCAACCTCAAAAACCCGGACGACCTGTTCAAGGGCGCGGCGGTGCTGCCGCTCGACGCCATCGACGACACGCGGCCGGAAGGGAAGACGTTGCTGGCCTCGGCCCGGCGCGTGCTGGCCGACACCGGCAAGGGGGACGCCACCTCGATCTCGATCGAGGACGTCGGCGACCCCGCCAAGATCTTCGCCGGCACCCGGTTCAACGGCGACGGCGTCATCACCGAGGACGCCGCCGAGGACGACGCCACCCGCGCCCTCGTCCGCGAGATCGGCGAGGCGGTCGGCACCGTCCCCGACCGCTCGGGGAAGCCGGGGGTGAACGGCGAGCTGGTGGACGCCTTCTTCGCCGAGGCCCGCGCCTACGGCGACTGGTACGCCAAGGGGGAGGCGGACGCCGCGCGCGTCTTCCCGCTGGGCCCCGAGCGGACCGCCGCCGCCGCCGCCGCGGTGGCCGCCGTCAAGGCCAAGGTCGACGACTACTTCGGCCGCTGCCGGCTCCTCGCCTTCGACGCCCGCGCGCTCGCCGCGGTGAACCGCGAGCCCGAGGCCTACCTGCCGCTCGCCGCCCAGGCGCTCACCCTCTCCGTCGAGGAGGTCGCCGACTTCCCGCTGGCGCTGGCTGCGGCCGGCAAGCCGCTCCCGCTGGCGGGCGCGGTCAACCCGGCGCACGCCGCCGCGCTGGCGGCGCTGCGCGACGCCGCCGTGGCGCCGCTGCTGGGGCCGCGCGCCGAGCTGTCGGAGGCCGACTGGCTGGCGCTGCTCGACAAGCTGGCGGCGCACGCGGCCTGGCGCGCCGAGGAGGCCGGGATGCGCGTCGAGAAGCTGGGGCCCGCCCGGGTGCGCGAGCTCCTGGCCTCCGACGGCGCCGCCAAGCTCGCCGACCTGCTGGCCCGCGACAAGGCGCTGGAGGCGGAGGCGGCCAGCGTCGGCGAGGTCGAGCGGCTGGTCCGCTACCACCGCGACCTGGCCCGCCTCTGCACCAACTTCGTCAGCTTCGAGGACTTCTACGACGGCCGTCCGGCCATCTTCCAGCTCGGCACCCTCTACCTCGATCAGCGGGCCTGCCGCCTCTGCCTGCCGGTCGCCGACGCCGCCAAGCACGCCTCGATGGCCGGGCTGGCCGGCGCCTTTCTCTCTTACCTCGACTGCGCCCGCGCCGCCAGCGGCGAGAAGATGCAGATCGTGGCCGCCTTCACCGCCGGCGACAGCGACAACCTGATGGTGGGGCGCAACGGCGTCTTCTACGACCGCCAGGGGCGCGACTGGGACGCCACCATCACCAAGATCGTCGACAACCCGATCAGCATCCGCCAGGCCTTCTGGGCCCCCTACAAGAAGTTCGCCCGCTTGCTCGAGGAGCAGGTGGCCAAGCGCGCCGCCGCCGCCGACAGCGAGTCGCACGCCGCGCTGACCGGCGTCGCCGCCGGCACCGCCAACATCGGCAACGCCAAGCCGCCCGAGATCAAGAAGATCGACGTCGGCACCGTCGCCGCGCTGGGCGTCGCCGTGGGCGCCATCGGCACCTTCTTCACCGCCGTCATCGGCTACGCGACCGGCCTCTTCCGCCTGGGGCCGCTGGCCACCGCGGCGGCGTTCGTGGGGATCCTCTGCCTCATCTCCCTGCCCTCGGTGGTGCTCGCCTACATCAAGCTGCGCAAGCGGAACCTGGGGCCGATCCTCGACGCCAACGGCTGGGCTGTGAACGCCCGCGCCAAGATCAACGTCCCCTTCGGGGCCACCCTCTCCAGCGTGGCCAGGCTCCCGCGCGGCGCCCGGCGCGACACCAGCGATCGCTACGCC
>DASZVW010000048.1:0-2013 GCA_035546895.1 Polyangia bacterium | reverse complement strand
CCCTGGGGCCGGGGGCCGCGCCGCCGCCCCCGGCGCTGGCCGCCCTCCGGCGCGGCGCGGCCGATCGGGACCTGGAAATGGGCGAATGAACGGGCGGGCGCCGGGCCCGGGGGGCGGGCGGCTCATCCGCACGACTCGCCTCCGGGCGCCGAATGTCCTACGATCGCCTGCCGCAAGCGCCCCATGAGCGACACCTATCCGCTCAAGTTCGGGAAGTACGTCCTGCTCAAGCCGTTGGCGCGGGGCGGGATGGGGGCGATCTTTCTGGCCGCCGCCGGCGAGCCGGGGTTCCAGAAGTTCTGCGTGGTCAAGAAGGTGATCGCCGAGAAGACCGACCAGGCCAAGGCCAACCGGTTCCTCGACGAGGCCAAGGTGGTGCTGCGGCTCTCGCACGCCAACCTGGTGCCCACCTTCGACGCCGGCGAGGTGAACGGCGAGTTCTTCATCGCCATGGAGCTGGTCGAGGGGAAGGACCTGCGCGAGATCTGGAACCGCTGCGTGCGGACCAAGACGCGCATCCCGCTCGACGTCGCGCTGCACGTGGCGCGCGAGATCGCCCGCGCGCTCACCTACGTCCACAGCCACGGCGACCTGCGCCTGGTCCACCGCGACGTGGCGCCCCCCAACATCCTCATCAGCTACTTCGGCGAGGTGAAGCTGACCGACTTCGGCCTCGCGCGCAGCGTGCTCAAGCAGGAGAACACGGCGCCGGGCGTGGTGTTCGGGCGGGCGTCGTACCTCTCGCCCGAGCAGGCGCGCGGCGAGACCGCCGACGCGCGCACCGACGTCTACAGCCTGGGGATCGTGCTGTGGGAGCTGGTGACCGGGAACCAGTACCTGCAGCTCGCCAACCTCGACCCGGCCACGGCGATGTCGCTGGTGCGCCACCCGCGCGCCCAGCCGGCCTCGTCGAAGGCGCCCTGGATCACCCCCAACCTCGACGCGCTCCTGATGCGCGCCCTGGCCCCCAACCGCGAGGACCGCTTCCAGTCGGCCGAGGAGATGCGCAAGGCGCTCTCGGACATCATCGCCCAGATCTCGCCGCGCGCCGACGCCGAGCGGACCGCCGACTTCCTGCGCGGCCTCTACGCCCAGGTGATGAAGGACGAGCGGGCCGAGCGCGACAAGCTGCTGGCCCAGAGCGCGGCGCTGCTGGTCCCGGCGCCGGCGCCCGATCCGCGGGCGGGGCGGGCGGTGCCGCTGTCGGCGCTGGAGCTGGGGAGCACCAAGCTGGAGTTCCCCAAAGAGGACGAAGAGTCGCTGGGGGTCGACCTCACCGGGCGGGTGATCGACAACCGCTACCGCGTGCTGCGCAAGATCGGCGAGGGGGGGATGGGGACCGTCTACGCCGGCGAGCACGTGGAGATCGGCAAGGGGGTGGCGATCAAGGTCCTCCACCCGGCCTACTCGACGCAGCAGGATCTGGTCGAGCGGTTCCGGCGGGAGGCGCGGGCCGCCTCGCGCATCGGCCACCCGCACATCATCGACGTCACCGACTTCGGGTCGACCGAGGACGGCTGCGCCTACTTCGTGATGGAGCACCTCGACGGGATCGATCTCGCCGACGTGCTGTCGCACGAGCGGCGGCTGGCCCCCGAGCGCGCCTGCCAGATCGCCATCCAGATCTGCCGGGCGCTGGCCGCGGCGCACGCGGCGGGGGTCATCCACCGCGACCTCAAGCCGGAGAACATCTTCCTGGTCGCGCGCGACGGGCAGGCCGACTTCGTCAAGGTGCTCGACTTCGGGATCGCGCGCAGCATGGGCCGGGCGCGCCGGCTCACCAACCCCGGCGTGGCGATGGGGACGCCCGAGTACATGGCCCCCGAGCAGGCCGAGGGGGGCGCGGTCGACCAGCGCAGCGACGTCTACTCGGTGGGCGCCCTCATCTACGAGATGACCTCCGGCTCGCCGCCGCAGCTCTCGCGCGACAAGGAGCTCATCCCGCCGCGCGGGATCAAGGCGGACGTCCCCGAGGAGCTGGACCGGATCGCGGTGCGGGCGCTGGCCGCCGAT
>DASZVW010000047.1:0-7910 GCA_035546895.1 Polyangia bacterium | reverse complement strand
CAGCCGCTCCCGCAGCCAGCCGGGATGGGCACGCTCGAGGCCGGCCGGGACCGGCGCGCGCACCAGCGCCAGCAGCTCGGCCAGCGCCGCCGCCCGGGCGGTGCGGGTCTCCGCCGCCAGCGCCGCCAGCGCGGCCCGACCGCCGGGGGCGCCGGGAAAACGGGCCGCGAACGCCTCCGGCGGCGTGCGCGCCAGCAGGGCCCCCAGGACCAGCCCCTTCTCCGCGAACGGGAGCGCCGCCACCGCCGGATGCACGGCCGCATCATCGGTCGAGGCGGCTCCGGGTTGCAACCCCGGTAACGCCGGAGCCGGGCGACTTGCGCCCGGGCGCCGGGCCGAGTACACCTTGCGGCCCACATGACCGCCTCAGCACCACCCGTCACGGCCGAGGACGACGCGCCGCAGGAAAAGCCCGTCCGCCGCGACGTCCGCAACATCGCCATCATCGCCCACGTCGATCACGGCAAGACCACGCTGGTCGACGGCTTCTTGCGGCAGGCGGGGCAGTTCCGCACCGGCGAGGTGGTCGCCGACTGCGCGATGGACTCCAATGACCTCGAGCGCGAGCGCGGCATCACCATCCTCTCCAAGTTCACCGCCATCACCTGGAAGGGGACGCGCATCAACATCGTCGACACCCCCGGCCACGCCGACTTCGGCGGCGAGGTGGAGCGCGTGCTCAAGATGGTCGACTGCGTCTGCCTGCTGGTCGACGCCTTCGAGGGGCCGATGCCCCAGACCCGCTTCGTCACCCGCAAGGCCCTGGCGCTGGGGCTGCGGCCGATCCTCGTGGTGAACAAGATCGATCGCCCCGGCTGCGATCCGGAGGGGGCGGTCGACGCCACCTTCGATCTGTTCTGTGCGCTGGGCGCCACCGACGCGCAGCTCGACTTCCCGATCGTCTACGCCTCGGGGCGCGAGGGGTGGGCGGTGCGCGACCTCAAGGACGAGCGCAAGGACCTGGGCCCGCTGCTCGACATGGTGGTCGAGGTGGTGCCGCCGCCGGTGGCCGCCGTCGAGGCGCCGCTGGCCATGCACGTCACCACGCTCGACTACGACGACTACCTCGGCTACGTGGCCATCGGCCGCATCGAGTCGGGGCGGATCAAGCCGGGCGATCGCGTCCTCTGCGCGCACCGCAACGGCGCGCGCGAGGAGTTCCGGGTCGCCAAGCTGCTCGGCTACCAGTCGCTCAAGCGGTTCGAGCTCTCCGAGGCGGCCGCCGGCGACATCTGCGCGGTCACCGGGATGGAGGACCTGACCGTCGGCGAGACGATCACCGAGATCGCGCGCCCGACCATCTTGCCGCTGCTCGAGATCGAGGAGCCGACGGTGAAGATGCAGTTCATGTCCAACAACGGGCCGTTCGCGGGGCAGGAGGGGAAGTACGTCACCTCCCGCAACCTGCGCGACCGCCTGATGAAGGAGATCAAGTCGAACGTCGCGCTGCGGGTCCAGGAGACCGCCTCGCCCGACACCTTCGATGTCCTCGGCCGCGGCGAGCTGCACCTCTCGGTCCTGATCGAGACCATGCGCCGCGAGGGCTACGAGCTGATGGTCTCGCAGCCGCAGGTCATCTTCAAGACCGGCGACGACGGCGAGAAGCTGGAGCCGTACGAAGAAGTGGTCATCGATCTCGACGAGGCCTACTCGGGCGCGGTGATCGAAGAGCTCGGGCGCCGCGGCGGCCGCATGCAGGAGATGGGGCCGGCGGGCGAGGGGCGGATGCGGCTCGAGTACCACTGCCCGGCGCGCGGCCTCATCGGCTACCGCTCGCAGTTCCTGACCGACACGCGCGGCACCGGGATCCTGAACCACAACTTCCGCAGCTACGGGCCGTTCGCGGGCGTGCTGCGCTCGCGCGCCAACGGGGTGCTCATCTCGCAGGACGCGGGCGAGACCAACACCTACGGCCTCTTCTACCTGCAGGAGCGCGGGCAGCTCTTCCTGGGCCCCGGCATCAAGGTCTACGCCGGCCAGATCATCGGGCTGCACTCGCGGGACAACGACCTCATCGTCAACCCCTCGAAGGCCAAGAAGCTGACCAACATCCGCACCACCGCCGCCGACGAGAAGCTGTTCCTCACGCCGCCGCGCGTGTTCTCGCTGGAGGCGGCGCTGGAGTTCATCAACGACGACGAGCTGGTCGAGGTGACGCCGGCCGCGCTCCGCCTGCGCAAGCGGTTCCTCGACCACAACGAGCGCAAGCGCCTGGAGAAGGCGCGCGACGCCGGCTGACCGGCCCGCCTGACCGGCCGCGCGCTACTAGAGGTTCAGCGTCCCGCGGACGCCGAACTCCAGCCACTCGTGCGTCGCCTTGTTGGCGATGTCGGCGCTCATGGCGGTGTACCCGGGCGCGTTGCCCGAGAGGGAGGCGGTGTCGTACTGGCCGATCGAGAGGCTGACGAAGGGGCCGACGGCGAATTGCGGCGCCGCCCGGATGTCGCCCCCGAGCTGAAAGTTGACGAACTCGAACCCGTGCGCCCCGATCGATTCCTGGTAGCCGTTGCCGGAGACGTCGAAGCTGATCCACTCGTACCCGGTGCCGAGGCCGAGCCAGGGGACGAACGCGCCCTCCACCGGGAGCCGATAGATCCCCTCGGCCCCCAGCCGGATGACCGAGCCCGAGCAGCTCACGCCCGGCTGGTTGTCGCAGCCGACCATGCCGTTTACCTGCGCGAAGGCGTACTGGAACGTCAGCCCCAGCGAGAAGGCGGCGTCGATCCGGTAGCCGGCCTCCAGGATGAGGGGGACCGCCCCGGAGAAGAGGTTGCTGAGGTCGTCGCCCGCCGCGCCGGTGGTGCTGCCCATGGGGACCGCGTACCCGACCCGCACGCCGAGATCGGCGCCTGGCCGCTGCCACGGCTGCTGCTCCGCGGGGTCGGCGGCGCGCGCCGTCGCCGAGAGCGCCAGGGCCGCGACCGCGACGGCGAGAGGACGAAAGAGTTTGAGCGTCATCGCTCCACCCCATCACGGATCCGCCGAGGTCGCAAATTGCGAGGCGGCTGTTCACCGAGTTGTTACTGCGGGGCCGGGGCGAAAGGTTTACCCTGACTGGGGATGCGTATCGCCGCGCTCGACGTGGGATCGAACTCCTTCCACCTGATCGTCGCCGACGTGGAGACGGGGGGGCGGATCCACGTGCTCGACCGCGCCAAGGAGATGGTGCGGCTGGGCGACTCGACGCTGCACAAGGGGGTCATCGCGCCGGAGGTGTTCCGGCGCGGGCTGGACGCGCTGCGGGCGCTGCGCCGGATCGCCGATCGCCACAAGGTCGACGCGCTGGTGGCGGTGGCGACCAGCGCGGTGCGCGAGGCGCAGAACGGCGGCGAGTTCGTGCGCGCCGCGCGCGACGAGTCGGGGATCGACATCCGCGTCATCCGCGGCGACGAGGAGGCGCGCCTCATCTATTTGGGCGCGCGCGGGTCGCTCGACCTCGGCAAGCGGCGGGTGGCGCTGTTCGACCTCGGCGGCGGCTCGCTGGAGATCGTGCTGGCCGACGCGCAGGAGCTCTACTTCTCGGCCTCGCTCAAGCTGGGGGTCATCCGGCTGACCGAGAGCTCCCCCTGCTCCGATCCGCCCACCGCGCGCGAGCGCGCCAACCTCAACGAGCGGGTGCGGGCGGTGCTCGATCCGGTCATCTCGCGCGTGCGGGCCATGGGGTTCGACGACCTGGCCTTCACCTCGGGCACCGCCTCGGCGCTGAGCGGCCTGCTGCGCGCCGAGGGGGGGAGCGGGAAGTCAGCCATCGCCATCGGCGACCTGGCGGCGCTCGAGCAGAAGCTGGCCGCGATGACCATCGCGGCGCGGGCCAAGCTGCCGGGGCTCGACGCCCGGCGCGCCGACACCATCTACGCGGGCGCGGTGGTGTTCCGCACCGTGCTCGAGCTGTGCGGCGCGGACGAGGCCACGCTGTGCGAGACGGCGCTGCGCGAGGGGATCATCGCCGACTACGTCGCCTCCAACCGCCCCGGGATCCTGCTGGTCGAGGAGTTCCCCGACCTGCGGCGGCGCAGCGTGATGGAGCTCGGGCGCCGCTGCCAGTTCCGCGAGGACCACGGCGCGCACGTGGCGCGGCTGGCGCTCTCGATCTTCCACCAGACGCGGCGGCTGCACAAGCTGGCCGAGGCCGACGCCGAGCTGCTCGAGTACGCGGCGCTGCTGCACGACATCGGCTTCTACATCTCACCGCACCGCCACCACCGGCACACCGAGTACCTGATCAAGAGCCACGCCATGACCGGCTTCTCCCCCTCGGAGGTGGCGATCATCGCGCTCACCGCGCGCCACCACCGCAAGGCGGTGCCGCGCCGCGGGCACGGCGCCATCAAGTCGCTCACCAAGACCGACGCCCGCCGGGTGCGCTACCTGACCGCCATCCTGCGGGTGGCCGACGCGCTCGATCGCACGCACGCCCGCCTGGTGCGCGCCGTGCGTTGCGCGGTCTCCTCGCGCACCGTCGAGATCCGCGTCGACGCCGACGGCGACCCCGAGCTCGAGCTGTGGGCCGCGCGCCGCAAGGGCGACCTGTTCGAGGCGCTGGCCGAGCGGAAGCTCCGCTTCGCGGTCGACGGGCTCAAGGAGCGCGAGGAGCCCCCTTTGGCTCCCCCGGCCGAGCCGGCCGCCGCGGCCCCGCTGCGGGTGCTCCGCGCCGGCGGACGCTAGGCCTGCCGCGGCCTCAGATCCCCAGCGCGCGCAGCCCGAAGTAGATCGCCGCCGCGATGAGCGCCGCCGACTGGATGGTGAACAGCCAGGCCCAGACGATCCGCAGCGCCACTCCCCAGCGGACGCCGGCCGGCTTGTTCACGTAGCCGACGCCGACGATGGCGCCGGTGATGGTGTGGGTGGTCGACACCGGGACGCCGAGCGCGCTGGCCAGGAACAACATCCCCGCCGCGCCCGTCTCGGCGC
The DNA here is from genome assembly GCA_035546895.1 of Polyangia bacterium. Classification (GTDB taxonomy): domain Bacteria; phylum Myxococcota_A; class Polyangia; order Fen-1088; family Fen-1088; genus JADGRB01. Next base: position 2,999 of record DASZVW010000047.1, on the reverse strand, counting down.
AGAAGCCGCCGAACGGCTTGAGCTTGGTGAGGCGCATCCCCATGGTGCGGACGATCCGCCAGCCGCCGGTCAGCGTCCCCAGCCCCATCGCCGACTGGCAGGCCAGGATCACCCACAGCGGCAGCTCGGCGTGGGCGCCGATCTTCCCCTTGGCGATCAGCATCGCCATGATGATCCCCATCGTCTTCTGGGCGTCGTTGGCGCCGTGCCCCAGGCTGAAGAGGGCCGACGATAGGAGCTGGAAGCGGCGGAACCAGCGGTCGATGCGCCCCGGGTGGGTGCGCCGGAACAGCCAGCCGACCAGCACCATCATCCCGCCGCCCAGCAGCATCCCCAGCACCGGCGAGACGACGATGAAGATCGCGGTCTTGAGCACGCCGCTCTGCTGGACGACGCCGAACCCTCCCTTGCTGATCCCCGCCCCCAAGAGGCCCCCCACCAGCGCGTGCGAGGAGCTCGACGGCAGCCCGTACCACCAGGTGATGAGGTTCCAGGCGATCGCCCCGCCCAGCGCCCCCAGCAGCACCGAGTCGGTGATGATGTTGGGGTCGATGATCCCCTTGCCGATCGTGTGCGCCACGTGGAGCGGGAAGATCACGAAGGCGATGAAGTTGAAGAACCCGGCCCACACCACCGCCTGGCGCGGGGTGAGCACGCGGGTCGACACCACGGTGGCGATGGAGTTCGCCGCGTCGTGGAACCCGTTGATGTAGTCGAAGCAGAGCGCGATCACGACGATCGCGACGATGGTGATCATCTACGCCGTCCGTCCTCAGCTGTTCTCGAGGAGGACGCCCTCGATGATGTTGGCGACGTCCTCGCACCGGTCGGTGGCGGACTCCAGCGTCTCGTAGATCTCCTTCCACTTGATGACGGTGATGGGGTCCTTCTCCTCGCGGAAGAGGCGCGCCAGCGCCCCGCGCAAGATGGAGTCGGCCACGTTCTCCAGCCGGTTGACCTCGATGCAGTGCTGGAGGATCAGCTCCGACTTGCCGAGGTCGCGGATGCCCGAGACGGCCCCCAGCACGTGCTCGGCGCCGGAGACCAGGCAGCGGGCCAGGTCGACCGCCTCCTTGGTCATCTCGCGGACGTCGTAGAGGGCCCGGCGATCGGCGGCCGCCTCCACCATGTCCATGATGTCGTCCATCTTGGTGATGAGCCGGTAGATGTCGTTGCGGTCGAGCGGCGTGATGAAGGTCTTGTGCAGCCCCGCCACCACCGCGTGGGTGATCTCGTCGCACTCGTGCTCGATCTGCTTGACCCGCTCGGCGCGGCGCTCGAGATCGATCGGGTTCTCGACCATCTCCAGGAACGCCCGGCACCCCTCCACCGTCTTCTGTCCTTGTTGCTCGAAGTACGAAAAGAAAGACGCGTCGTGCGGGAGGAGCCTCATCGCCGCCGCTATATATCCGAAGGGGGCGTGCGGGGCCAGCCCCGGGTCGGCCCCTCAGAGCGAGGCGGCGAGCCGGAGGAGGAGCTCCTGCTCGTACCGCCCCGCGGCCACCAGCCCGAGGGCGGTGATCGAGGTGCCGCCGAAGGCGTTGAGCACGTAGTTGGCCGACAGGCGGACCAGGCGGCCGCGCCAGTAGTTGAGGCCGACGGTCCCGGAGACCACGCGTGTGGTGGCGATCCCCGGATCGCCGAGCGCCGTGGTGTCGCTGGTGAGGCTCTCGTTCAGCACCTCGCCGCGCGCCGCCAGCTGGAGCCCCGCGGGGAGCCGCGCGCCCGGCGGCGCCTCGCCCTCCACCCGCAGCGGCAGCTCGCGCCCCGGCGTCGGCAGCAGGCGGGCGTCGCCCCACAGCCAGTACCAGACCTCGACGTAGCCGCAGATCCCGTCGAGGACGGCGTCGCCGGCCGGCGTGCCCGGCGGGGCCGAGGCGTCGTTCTCGAGGAAGTGCTGGCGCTTCCAGACCAGCTCGCCGCGCGCGCCGAAGCGATCGCCGAGCGGCAGGTCGAGCTCGCCGCCCACCGCGGTGTCGCTCCCCTGCGCGTGCAGCGCGTAGGGGAGGCCCGCCGCGCCGGCCGTCCAGTGCGGGGTGAAGAAGACCACCCCGCCCGGCGTGGCCTGGACCGGCGCCTCGGCGCCGAGGACGTGGTCGCCGTGCCAGGCCGAGAGGCCGATCGAGAAGCGGCGCCAGGCCCGCCCGCCGGCGAGGAACGGCGTCGCCACCACCCGCCCGATCAGGTCGGCCTGGTTGTCGAGGTTGCGGAACCCCGGCCCCTCGCCGTCGAACAGGCCGCCCGAATAATAGAGGCGCCCGCCGCCGACGAGACCGTGGGCCATCACGCCGACCTCCTTGTTGAAGGGGGCGCCGAAGGTGCGGGCCACCATCGCCCGCTCGATGAAGTCGGTCGTGGCGTCGGAGGTGCGGTTCTCCAGCGTGAAGGGGGCGTCGAACTGGCCCGCCTGCACGATGAGGCGGTCGCCGAGCGGCGCGAAGGCCAGGTAGTCGTCGGCGGCGGGAAGCGCGCTCGGCGCCACGTCGGCGCCCGCCGGCGGCGCGGGGGCGAAGTCGCCCGAGAGGTCGAAATAGAACAGCGGCCCCAGCCAGCCGGCCAGCTCGACGCGCGCCCGCCGGATGAAGAGGCCGCTCTTGGGGGTCTGGCGCGGGAAGAAGGCGCCGTCGACCTGCAGCCGCCCGCCCGGGAAGAGGACGACCTGGCCGTCGCGGCTCTGCAGGAAGAGCCCGTCGGTGACGTCCCCGGCGGCGTCGGCCGGCGGTGCCGGGACGGCGGGCTCGTCGGCGCGCGCGGGCGCGGCGAGGGTGAGCGCCGCGCACAGACAGAGCGGGGCGAGGCGAGCGGCGGCGGGCATCGCGGCTTGCCGCATTGTAACCGGCCGGCGACACTGAGGCGTGGTCCCGGACCGAAATTCTCCGACGGGGGTGGAGCTGGGGGCGCTGGCCCGCAAGTACGCCCGGCTCGCCGCCTGGCGGGGGCGGCGCGACGGCGGCGGCCCGGCGGCGACGCGCGACGAGCTGCGGGCGCTGGCCGCCGAG
>DASZVW010000046.1:0-11228 GCA_035546895.1 Polyangia bacterium | reverse complement strand
CGCCGCCCGTCACGGCGCCGGCGCTGGGCGCACCTCCCCCCACGTCGGCGCCGGTGTCGACGACGCCCGCCGTCGAAAACGTCGCGCCGCCGCCCCAATCCGAGTCGCCGCCGTTCTATTCTAGGTGGTGGTTCTGGACGAGCGTGGGGGCGGTGGTGGTGGGCGGCATCGTCCTCGCCGTCGCGCTGTCGAAGCACGATCCGTCCTGCAGGGAGGGGTACACATGTCAGGTCGGCAATTGAAGCGTTGGCAGAAGATCGCGCTGGCGGCGGCCGCGGTGGTGGTGCCGATCCTCTCCTGCAGCCAGCGCTCGCTGGTGCTGGTGCAGGTGATGACGCCCCAGGGTGTCTCGACGTTCGACGGCCAGGTCAACCTGGTCCTCATCGCCGGCACCGAGCAGACGGCGTTCGATCAGGTCACCTTCACGGCGGGCGAGTACAAGGCCGGGATCTACCTGCCGTCGGACATGAGCGGCGACGTCTCGCTGACCGCCCGGGTCGACCAGAACAACTGCATGATCGCCACCGGCAGCGGCACCGCGCACGACGTCCAGGCCGGCCAGACCGTCAGCGCCTCGGTGCAGCTCCAGCTCGTCACCGGCCCCTGCCAGCCGGTGGGCGACGGCGGCGCGGGCACGACCGGCACGGGCGGCGCGACCGGCACGGGCGGCGCGCTCGGCACGGGCGGCGCGCTCGGCACGGGCGGCGGGATCGGCACGGGCGGCAAAGGCGGCTCGGGGACGGGCGGCGCGACCGGTACCGGGGGGGCGACGGGCACGGGCGGCAAGGGCACGGGCGGCGCGACGGGCACGGGCGGCATCGGGACGGGCGGCACCACGGGGACGGGCGGCACCACCGGCACCGGCGGCAACCCCGGCACGGGCGGGACGACGGGCACCGGCGGCGCCGGCACGGGCGGGACGACCGGGACGGGCGGGGGCGGCGGCTGCACCTGCCCCGCGGGCTACACCTGCCTGGCCGGTACCACCACCTGCGTCTGCTCGGAGACCGACGCGGAGGCCTGCAAGGGGATCGCCTGCGGCAGCGTCCAGAACAGCTGCGGCGAGACCGTCACCTGCCCCAACACCTGCCCCTCGGGCGACAGCTGCCTGAACAACATCTGCCGGCCGATCATCACCACCGGCTGCGGCGGCTCGATCGCCACCGGCGGCGGCCTGGTCGCCGGCACCGAAGCCGCCTGCCCGCAGTAGCGCCCGCGTTGCTCGCCGCCAAGCCGATCCTGTTCGTCCTGCTCGGCGCCGCCGGCGTCGCCTTCCTGGCGCTCTGGATCCGGCAGGCGCGCGGGCGGCCGGAGCGCGGGCGCCCGTCGCCGCTGCAGATCGGGATCGGCGCGCTCACCAACTTCTTCGACACGCTGGGGATCGGGTCGTTCGCCACCACCACCTCGCTCTACAAGCTGGGCGGCCTGGTCGCCGACGAGAACATCCCGGGGACGCTCAACGTCGGCCACATGATCCCGACCTTCGCCGAGGCCTTCATCTTCATCCAGATCGTGAAGGTCGACATGTCGACGCTGACGCTCATGATCGCCGCCTCGGTCGCCGGCGCCTGGCTGGGGGCCGGGGTGGTGTCGCGCTGGCCGCGCCGGAACGTCCAGCTCGGCATGGGGGTGCTGCTGCTGGCGGCGGCCGCGATCATGGTGGCGCGCGCCACCGGCCTCAGCCCGGGCGGCGGCGAGGCGCTGGGGCTCTCGGGCGCGCGGCTGGCGGCGGCCATCGCCGGCAACTTCGTGCTGGGGGCGCTCATGACGCTGGGGATCGGGCTCTTCGCCCCCTGCATGATCCTGGTGGCGCTGTTGGGGATGCGGGAGACGACGGCCTTCCCGATCATGATGGGCTCCTGCGCGTTCCTCATGCCGGCCGCCTCGGTCCGCTTCGTCCGCTCGGGGCGGTACGATCTGCCGGCCTCGATCGGCCTGGCGGTGGGCGGGCTGCCGGCGGTGCTGGCCGCGGCCTACTGGGTCAAGTCGCTGCCGCTCGAGGCGGTGAAGTGGCTGGTGGTCGCGGTGGTGGTCTACACTGCGGTGGCGATGCTGCGCTCGGCGCTCAAGCGGGGGGACGCCGCGGGACCCGGCCATGGCTAGCCGGCTGTTCGCGATCAAGTCGATCGACGCCCTGCGGTCCGACGCCGCGGGCGAGCACGGGCTCAAGCGCGCGCTCGGCCCGATCGACCTCATGCTGCTGGGGATCGGCGCCATCATCGGCACCGGGATCTTCGTGCTCACCGGGCAGGCCGCGGCGGACAACGCGGGGCCGGCGGTGGTGCTCTCCTTCGTGGCCGCCGGCATCGCCTCCGGCTTCGCGGGGCTCTGCTACGCCGAGATGGCGTCGATGATCCCCATCGCCGGCAGCGCCTACACCTACTCGTACGCCACCATGGGCGAGCTGGTCGCCTGGATCATCGGCTGGGATCTTATCCTCGAGTACCTGGTCGCCTCGGCGGCGGTCAGCGTCGGCTGGTCGGGCTACGCGGTGGCCTTCGTGCACGACGTCCTGGGGATCACGCTGCCCGAGACCTGGACGCGCGCGCCGTTCGTCTACGACGAGGCGCTGTCGCAGTTCCACGCCACCGGCGCGGTGCTGAACGTCCCCGCCATGCTGGTGACGGCGGTGGTGACGGTCATCCTGGTCATCGGCATCAAGGAGTCGGCGCGCTTCAACTCCGTCATCGTCACCGTCAAGGTGGCGGTGGTGCTGCTGTTCATCGCCTTCTGCGCGCGGTTCGTGAACACCGCCAACTGGCACCCCTTCATCCCGCCCGAGCAGGGGCACGGCCACTACGGGTTCTCCGGCGTCATGCGCGGGGCGGCGCGCGTCTTCTTCGCCTACATCGGCTTCGACGCGGTGTCGACGGCGGCGCAGGAGACGCGCAACCCGCAGCGCGACCTGCCGTTCGGGATCCTGGGGTCGCTGGCGGTCTGCACCATCCTCTACGTGGCGGTATCCGCGGTGCTGACCGGCATCGTCCCCTACACGCAGCTCGCGGTGCCGCACCCGATCGCGGTGGGCGTCGAGGCGACCGGGCAGCGCTGGCTGGCGACGCTGGTCGAGATCGGCGCCATCGCCGGCCTCTCCTCGGTGATGCTGGTGATGATGATGGGGCAGCCGCGCATCTTCTTCTCCATGGCCACCGACGGCCTGCTGCCGCCCGGCGCCGCGCGCGTCCACCCGCGCTTCGGCACGCCGTGGGTCACCACCATCATCACCGGGAGCCTGGTGGCGGTGGCGGGCGGGCTGCTGCCGGTGGGCGTGCTGGCGCAGCTGACGTCGGTGGGGACGCTGTTCGCCTTCGTGCTGGTCAGCCTCGGCGTCCTCATCCTGCGCCGCAAGCGCCCCGACATCCCGCGCGGCTTCCGCGTGCCGGGCGGCACCTACCTGGTCCCGCTCTGCGGGGCGGCGACCTCGCTCTACCTCATGCTGCAGGAGTCGGCGAGCACGCTCATCCGCCTGTTCGGCTGGATGGCCATCGGCCTGGTCGTCTACGGCCTCTACGGCCGCAAGCACTCCAAGCTCGCGCGGTAGCTCGTCAGGCCGCGGTCAAAATCCAGGGCCCGTCGTCGGTGACCGCCACGGTGTGCTCGACGTGCGCCGAGAGGCTGGCGTCGGCCGTCACCACGGTCCAGCCGTCGTCGAGCATCCGCACCGCGGCGCCGCCGGCGTTCAACATCGGCTCGATGGCGATCGCCATCCCCGCCTGGAGCCGCAGCCCCGAGCCCGCGCGCCCGTGGTTCGGCACGTTCGGCGCCTCGTGCATGGCCCGCCCGATGCCGTGCCCCACGAACTCGCGGACGACGGAATAACCGAGCGCCTCGGCGTGCCCCTGGATGGCGGCCCCGAGATCGCCGAGGCGGGCCCCGGGTACCGCGGCGCGGATCGCCCGCTCGAGGCAGGCCTGAGTCGCCGCAATGAGCGCGCGGGCCGGCGCGCTGACGACGCCGACCGCGACCGTACGCGCCGCGTCGGCGCAGTAGCCGTCCTTGGAACAGGCGAAGTCGATCCCCACCACGTCCCCCTCCTGCAGCACCTGCCGCCGGTCCGGGACCCCGTGGACGACGACGGTGTTCACCGAGGTGCAGAGCACGGCCGGGTAGGGCGGCGCCCCACCCGGCGCGTACCCCAGGAACGCCGACGTCGCCCGCGCGCGCCGGAGCTCCCGCTCGGCGATCGCGTTCAGCTCGGCGGTGGTCACGCCGGGCACGCACGCCGCCTCGACCGCGTCGAGCACGGCCCGGACGATCAGCCCGGTCGCGCGCATCTTGGCCAGCTCCCGCTCGCTCTTGAGGACGATTCCCATGGAAGGAGTTTACTCGGTGGGCGGGCGATCGACCGGGAGGTAAGGCGCCAGCCAACGGCAGAGCGGGCTCATGGAGCTGGCGACCATCAGGCCGCGGGCTTGCACCGCCCCGTCCTGGAGGACCAGCTTCATGTCACGGAGGCCGACCATTCCCCAGACATGCGCGGCGGCGTTTCCATCGTCGAGATCGAGCTGGACGTATTGAACGCGCCCGCTCCCTTCGACGAAACGGAGGGCCGCCGCGCCGGGGCGGAGCTTCAAGGTGGCGGTCGTTCCGTCCGCGTCGATCCGCAGGAGCCCCTCGCCGGCGATGGTGATCCACCCCTTGGCCGACCGGCGCGTCTGGCGGGAGAGCGCGCCGAAGAGGAGAAACACGAACCCGAGGGAGAGCCAGGCCAGCATGGCGACGAACGCGGCCGCGCTGCCCCGGGGGACGAGCTCGAACTTCACGACCGCGAGGAGGATGGGGACCAACGCGGCGACGGCGCCGAACACGATGAGCAGCGTGCGACCGCCCATGTAGGGTCCGGTCACCAGCGGCAGGCGGCAGTGCTCCTTCCAGTCGCTGCGGTACTCCCGCCAGCCCCAGCGGATCAGCAGCAGCGCCGACACCGTCCCCAGCACCTGCGTGACGACGTGCTTGGGCCCCACGCGCGGACTACTGGAGGGTCACGTCGAAGCTGGAAGCCGGGTTCGGCGGGGTCTGAGAGCTCTCCGCGATGATCGTGAGCCCGTCGACCACGGTGGTAGCGTCGAGCCCGGCGCTCAGCTCGGCGTACACGGGGCTGGTGCCGGACATTTGCTTCAGGGAGGCGAGGAGGGTTTGAGGGACCACGCCGGAGCCAGGGGCGCCGTCAAACGTGCACGCGATCAAAACCGCGAGGTCCCCGGGGGCGGACCCCCCGCCGGAGAGTCGGAACTTGATCTGCCCGACCGAGATCGGCGCCCAGGTGACCGACAGGTCCTGGGAGGTGTCGACGGTCGCGGCGCCGCCGGCCGTCGCCGGGACGGGCGAGGTGATGACGCCGACGTCCGGAATGGTCACGGAGACGTCGAACGCCGGGACCATGCCCCCCTCTCCCGCCTGGAACCTCATGATGCCGCCCGTTCCGAGCGCGACCGGGGCGGGGAACACGACCGTCCCCAGCCCCTTCAGGTTCTGGGTGAGCGCCACCGTCGTCGTGCCGACGGTGGCGGTAATTGGACCGAGGTCGTCGTCGTAGTCGGGACCCGGGCTCCCGATTCCACCGACCTGGCAAGAGGTGAACTGGCACGCGCCGGCAACCACCGGGGCGGCGCACGTCTCTTGCGGCCCGATCCCCGGTGAGGAGATGGTCACGTCCGCCGCCACGTCTCCTGAAGGCCCACCGCTCGCCACCAGCACGAGGGGGCCGGTGAGCCCGGCGGTCGAGCCGCCTCCCAGGTTGCCCGCGCCGCACGACGCGAGGGCGAGGGCTGCACAGGAGAGGACGGCGGTACGGATTGCGAACGTTCGACTACTTAATTTAGCAATCATTCAAAACCCCCCGACCCCTGCGGGTCGTTAAGAACCTAGTATGGCAGAAACGTTGGCAGCAACATACGGGGCCCCTGACCTGCCGCGCCGCGTACCTGCTCGCGCGATGCCAGGGCGCGGCGCTGGCCCCGACGCGCGCGGCGCTCGACCGTGGGCGGCAGCCTACGGCAGGCAGCCGAGGTTCAGCAGCGTCGCCACCGTCGGCTGGTCGGAGCCCGCGGCGACCACGTCCAGGCGGCCGTCGCGATTGAAGTCGGTGGTCACCAGCGACGAGGCGTGAGTCCCGGCGTAGTAGCGGACGGGTGCGCGGAACGTGCCGTCGCCGTGGCCCACGAAGAGCAGGGCGTCGCCGGCCAGGGAGGCCGTGACGACGAGGTCCAGGACCCCGTCGCCGGTGAGGTCGGCGATGGCGATGCGGCCGCTCCCGTCGCCCGACGTGGCGTAGCTGATGGGCGCCTGGAAGGTGCCGTCGCCGTTGCCGAGCAGGATCTCGACGGCCTTCGCTTGCACGAGGACGAGGTCGCGCTTGCCGTCGCCGTCGAGGTCGGCGCTATTGACCGCGATCGGCGCCGCGTCGGTGGGGGAGCTCACGATGGTGGGGAAGGTGCCGGTGCCGCTGCCGTACATCACGGTCAGCATGGCGTCGCCGTCGATGACCACCGCGTCGAGCGCGTGGTCGCCGTCGAAATCGCCGACCGTGATGCCGGCGGGCGCATGGCCGGTGGTGAAGCTGGCCGGCCCGCCGAACCCCAGGCCGGTGTTGAAGAGCAGGCCGACGTTGTCGCTGGTCTCGCCGCTCGCGATGCCGATCAGATCGGGTTTGCCGTCGCCGTTGAAGTCGCCGACCGCCAGCTCCGTCGCCTCGACCGCCGCGGGGAAAGCGCCGTACCGCTTGGTCGTCCCCGCGTTGGGGCCGTAGAGCACGTCCACGTCGTCCGCCAGCGAGAATGAGGTCGCGAGGTCGAGCGCGCCGTCGGCGTCGAAGTCGGCCGCGACCATCCCCGATTGGAAACCGAGGCCGGTGGGGTAGGGCGTCGGCGCCCCGAACGTCCCGTCGGCGTTCCCCGGCAGGAGATTGACGTCCACCTGGTCCAGCTCGACCGCCAGGTCGGGGCGGCCGTCGGCGTTGAAGTCGCCCGCCGCGAGCGCCTTCGTCGCGTCGCCGCCGGTGGTGCTCTCGATGACGCCCGCGAAGCGCCCGTCGCCTTCGCCCAGCAGCACCTGCACCGTCCCGGTGCGCGGCACCACCAGGTCGAGCTTGCCGTCGGCGTCGAGATCGGTGAGTGCCGTCGCCGCCAGGGCGCCGCTGGTGGAGACGGCGATCGCGGCCTGGAAGGTCCCGTCGCCCTTGCCCAGCAGGACCCCGACGCCGTCCGCCGTCACGACGAGGTCCGGCTTGCCGTCGCCGTTGATGTCGGTGACCGCCATCGTCGTGGGGCTCATCCCCGCCGGGACGTTGTTGGCGGTCTGGAACGTACCGTTGCCGTTGCCGAGCAGGACGTGGACGTTGGGGTCGTTCTGGTTGACGACCGCCAGGTCCGACTTGCCGTCGCCGTTGAAGTCCGCGCTGGCCACGGAGGCGGGATAGTCGCCGGCGGCGTACGTTCCGCCCGCCTGGAAGGTGCCGGTCCCGTCCCCGATCAGCACGCTCAGGTTGGCGCTGCCGTTGTTGGCGGTCACCAGATCGAGCTTGCCGTCGCGGTTGAAGTCGCCGCTGGCGATCGAGCGGGGCTGCGTCCCGACGGCGAAGGTCGTCACGGCGAGAAAAGTTCCGTCGCCGTTGCCCAGCAAGACGCCCACGGTATTCGCGCCCGTGTTGGCGACCGCGAGATCCAGCTTGCCGTCGCCGTTGAGGTCGCGCGCGATCATCCAGGCGAGGTTGCTGCCGACGGCGGGCGCGGCGCCCTTCTGGAAGCTGCCGTCGCCCTTGTTGACGAGGATGGTGACGTTGGCGCTCCCCGACATCAGGACCGCGAGGTCCAGGTCGCCGTCGCGGTCGAAGTCGCCGGCGGCCAGCAGATAGGGCGGCGCGCTGGCCGTGTACGTGGTCGCCGGCAGGAATGTCCCGTTCCCGAGCCCGTGGAGGAGGGTGATCGTCGACGTGGCGGTCGCGACCACGACGTCGACCGTGCCGTCGCGGTCGACGTCACCCGCCACGACGAACCTCGGCCCTTGATCGATCTCGATCTCCGGCAGGCCGCCCAGCATCGGCGTTCCGAGACAGGCGCCGCCGGCCGCGCCGCCGAGGCTGCCGCCGGCCGCGCCGCCGAGGCCGCCGCCGTTTCCGCCCAGGGCTCCGCCGGCACCTCCCGCCCCGCCGGCGGCTCCGCCTCCCGCGCCGCCGCCGGTCCCCGCTGCGCCGCCGGTTCCAGTCGTGCCGCTGGCGCCTCCGCCCGTTTGGCCAGCCTGTCCGCCGGCGCCGATACCGGCGCCTCCGTCGGAGGGAGCGCCGCCCACGCCGTTACCAGCCGCCCCACCTCCGCCGCGACCGGCCGCCGAGCCTCCCTGGGCTCCGCCGGTACCGCCGGCGCTCTCACCCCCTACGCCGCCCTGCGAGCCGCCCGCGCCCGCGGGGCCGCTCGATGAGCCGGATCCGCCGCATCCCGCGCCCACCAGCACCACGACCCCGATAGCCGTCGCGAGCGACCGCATCCGACCGCGCGCACCGCCGACCAGCATCGACGGACTATCTCACGCGTAACTAGCAAATTGCAATCCTGCCCGCGCGATCGCCAACGTTCCGCGAACGCGGTGTCGGTCGGCCCGCTCAGCGGCGGCGGTGGTGGGCCAGCGTGCGGCGCGAGGCTTCGGCGGTGGTGATGTTGCTGGGGATGGTGAAGCTGGCGCTCACCACGTGGCCGGGGAGCGAGACCGACATCCGCCAGCCGCGGATGGTCTGCACCACGCAGTCGCCGGCGTCCTCGTCGATCGGGGCCGCGGTGGCCAGGCCGACGGAGCCGGGGACGCCGTTCGACTCGATGTAGATCTTGGCGGTCACCTGCTCGGAGGCGAGCTGGCCGCAGGCGGCGAGCTGGGGCAGCAGCACCGAGAGGTCGCGGTCGACCTTGGGGCCGTCGACGTCGAGGATGTCGGCGCCGCTCTGCGAGCGGAACTCGACCGGGTACTCGAAGGTGGTCGCCTTGTTGCCGTTCGGCGCGTGGAAGTGGATCTTGCGCCCCACCTCGACGAGGCAGCGCTCGACCTCGTAGTTGCCGAGCGAGGACTCCAGCACCCACACGTCCTGCGCCGTCCCGTCGCCCGCCACCATGAAGCGCAATAGGACCTTGCCGCTGGCGTAGCGCTGCGCCTTGCCGGCGCGCAGGTAGCAGTCGCGGACGTCCTCGAAGTGATCCTGCAGCGTCGCCTCGACGTCGTCGGTGTCCATCACGCCCATCTCGTTGTCGAGCGTCATCGACGCGCCGGGATCGACCGGCTTGGGCGGCGCCTTCTTCTTCGCCATCGCGAACTCGGGGCCCCCCGCGGGGTCCTTGCGCGCCGCCTTGTCACTGCCGCAACCGAGCCCCAGGACGGTGAAAGCCGAGACGACCAGCGCTGCTGACTTCACTGACTTCATGAACACCTTGGGTCGGTTGTCGACCTGACTGTCGCGAGCGTCCTTCAGACAATTCCCATCGGCGGAAGTTCCGGCAACCCGAGAAAAATTTCCGTCCGCCCGAATTTCCGCCACCTCTCTGACGTCGCGCGGTTGCGCCACATCCGTTGCGCAACCCAGCCGTCGCCGATTTTCTAGGGACCGTCGCCGATAACAGTGACGCCCCCTCCCCCGATCGGCTCACGCATCCCGTCGACAGAAGCGCCGCTTACAATCGGACACGACATAGATCGTCCAGACGCGACGGTGCTCGCCTGAACACGACGTAGACCGTCGCTCCAACGAAGCAGGCGAGCGCAGCGCGGCTCCGCGCGCGAAACGCGGGGGGGGCCGGGGACGCGAGCGGCAGCGAGCCGCCCCATCGATCGCGTGGGCGCAGGCGAGCTCCGCTCGCCGGAGCCCGTCGCGGGAGGGTTTGGGAACCCTCCCAGGGTTCCCATCTAGATCAATAGGCCGGTTCGAACTGGTAGACGTACTGCATCGTGCCGGTCTGCGCGACCTGCGGGTACTCGAACTCCTGCAGCTTGCTGACCAGGCAGTCGTTGACGTCCTTGTTGTTGAGCGTCCCGCCGATCACCTTGGCGGTGGCCGCCGAGGAGGTCCCCGAGGGCTTGAGCGTCAGGAGCACGATGACCGAGCCTTTGAAGGCGCGGTCGTGCTTCTCGTCGAGCACGTCCTGGTAGCAGCGCAGCGTCGAGGGATCGCGCTGCTGCAGCAGGAGCTGGATCTCCGCCTGCTTGTCGGGCGAGATGCCGCTCTTCTCGGGCTCGGCCTCGTTGTCCTTGATGACCCGGACGCGCCTCTCGCCGCTGTCCGAGGTCTCGGCGCACGCCGCGAGGGCCAGCGTCGACAGCAGAGCCAGACGGACGATCTTCGAACCAAACGACGTGCGTGTCAGTGCGGCGATGGGACCCATGGGCGACCCTCCTCGACGGGCCGAACTTAGCGCCAGGTTCACTCCTTGAGCAAGGCCGAAGCGATCACCAGCCGCTGGATCTCGCTGGTCCCCTCGTAGATCTCGGTGATCTTGGCGTCGCGGAAGTGCCGTTCGGCCGGGAAATCCCGCAGGTAGCCGTAGCCGCCGAAGATCTGCACCGCCTCCTTGGCCGCCCGGTTGGCCACCTCGGAGGCGAACAGCTTGGCCATCGCGGCGTCGGTCGAGTAGGCGCCGCCGGCGTCCTTCTTGACGGCCGCGCGCCAGAGCAGCATCCGCGCGGCGTCGATCTCGGTGCGCATGTCGGCCAGCTTGAACTGGATCGCCTGGTGCTCGGCGATCGGCTGCCCGAAGGTCTTGCGCTCGCGCGCGTAGCGGACGGCGTCCTCGAACGCCGCGCGCGCGATCCCCACCGCCTGCGCCGCGATCCCGATCCGCCCGCCGTCGAGCGCGCGCATCGCGATCTTGAAGCCCTCTCCCTCGGGGCCGAGCCGCGCGTCGTCGCCGACCGCGCAGTCGGCCAGGAAGAGCTGCGCGCTCGGCGCCCCCCGGATCCCCAGCTTGTCGTCGGGCGGCCCGATGGTCAGCCCCGGCGTCTTCAACGGCACCAGGAAGGCGGTGATGCCGCGCGACCCCTTGGCCGGATCGGTCGTGGCGATCACGATCGCCAGGTCGGCGACCGGCGCGTTGGTGATGAAGTTCTTGGTGCCGTTCAGGACCCAGCGGTCGCCGTCGCGCACCGCGCGCGTCTTCTGCGCCTTGGCGTCGGAGCCGGCCTCCGGCTCGGAGAGCGCGAAGCAGCCGATCGTCTTGCCGGCCGCCAGGTCGGGCAGCCAGCGCGCGCGCTGGGCG
>DASZVW010000045.1:0-11457 GCA_035546895.1 Polyangia bacterium | reverse complement strand
CGGCCTCGACCGCGGCCTCGGCGTCGACGGCGGCCGCGGTTCCGGCGCCCGCGCCGGCTCAGGCCGCGGCCCCGACGCCGCCTGCGACGGCCGGCAAGAAGGCGGAAGCCGAGGACGACCAGAAGCTCGAAAAGGGAGAGGGCGCCGCGGCCAGAAAGAAGGGGCACCACCACGGCGTCGAGCTCGCGGCGGCGTCCGCTCCGGCGGCGCCCGCCGCGGCGCCGGGCGCGGCGGCGCCCGAGGCGTCCGGCGGGGCGTTCGACCTCGCCGGCGTCTGGGAGGGGCCCTGGACCGATCCCGAGCACCACCAGACCGGCCGGCTCTACCTGCAGGTGGGCGGCGCGGGCGCGGTGAGCGGCTGGTTCTCCAACGCCACGGCCTCGCGCAGCTACCGGCTCGCCGGGCGGGCCGCGCGGCCGGGCGAGCTGGACCTCATCTGCCAGTGCCCCGCCAACCAGGGGTTCGACGTCCACGTCACGGTCCATCCGACCGCCGACGGCGATCTCAAAGGGCGGGTGGCGCTGTCGGCGTCGGCCGGCGTGTTCGGCCAGAGCCACGTCGTCCTCCATCGCTCCGCGCCGCGCTAGCTGGTGAGGCGCCGCCGCTGAGACGGCCATCCCTTTACGAGCGCGTCCAGTTCTGCCTAAAGTGCAACGCATGAGCTTGATCCGGTTCCGCTGGGGCCAGCTGTTTCCGATCGCCTGTCTCGTGACGGTGGCCGCGTTCGCGGGCTGCGCCAGCACGACGATGATCCAGAGCCAGCCGCCGGGCGCGCGCGTGATCCTGAACGGCGTGGCGGTGGGGAACACGCCGTACGCGATGACCGACGCCAACATCATCGGCTCCACGGTCTCGGTCCGGCTCGAGTACCCGGGCTACGAGCCGCTCAACACGTACATCTCGCGCAACGAGGAGCTGGACCCGCTGCCGTTCATCGGCGGCTTCTTCCTGCTGGTCCCCTTCCTCTGGAGGTTCAAGTACCAGCCGGCGCACTTCTACCAGCTGCAGCCGGCCGGCGCGGCGCCGCCCGCGGCCGCCTGGGGCGCGCCGCCGCCCGGCTATCCGCAGCAGCCGCCGCCCGCGGGCTATCCGCAGCAGCCGCCGCCGGCCTACCCGCCGCCGCAGCAGCAGCCGGCCTACCCGCAGCAGCCGCCGCCCGCGGGCTATCCGCCGCCGCCGGCCGGTTACCCGCCGGCGCAGTAGCGCGCGCCGCTCAGTCGGCGGCCTCCGCGGTGTCGGCGTCGGTCAGCGGCGTCCCGGCGTTGATCCGCATCGGCGCGCGGCCGCCCTTGCGCGGCTTGGCGGCGTCGGCGCAGGCCTGCCCGAGCGCGGGTCCGATCCGCTCCCACAGCTCCTTGCCGAGGCCGGCGCCGAGCTGGTGGCGGTCGGCGGCGACGGTCATCGAGGCGGTGCGCAGCCCGCTGGCGCCGCTGCGGACGAACACCGTGGCGCTGCCGTCGTTGCCGTCGAGAGTGACCTCGCCGTCGACGTAGGCCACCAGGTTCAGCGTCACGGCCATCTCGCGGTACTGCTCGGGGCTGTCGACGGGCCGCAGGTTGGGCAGGACCTTCATCCCCTTCGACCGCAGGAGGTGCATCACCTGGCGGCGGACCGGCTCGGCGTCGTCGCCCGTGAAGGCCAGCACGGCGACCTTCCCGCCGGCGACGACGATCGGCGGCTCCTCCTTCGGCGCCGGGCAATTCTTGGCGGCGGGCTTGGGCTTCGCTCTGGCGTGCGTCGAGCCGTGCTTGCCGGCGGCGCCCGCGGCGAAGGGGACCAGCATCAGCGCCAAGGCGGGGAGCAGCCTGCGGCCGAACGACATGCCCCCTCCAGAGTACCCCGGGCCAGTCGCCGATGGGGGCCCCTTTGCGGGACGGGCGGCTAGCTGCGCAGCTTGTAACCGGTGGCCAGCATCCAGACCGTCAGGAACATGGCGAGCGCGGCCACCGCGGCGGTGATCGTCAGGCCCAGGTAGGGCGAGCTCGAGGAGGTGCCCAGGAACCCGAACCGCAGCCCCTCGACCATGTACAGGATGGGGTTCATCCGGGTCACGGTGTCCCAGGGGTGCGGGAGCATCCGCGCGCTGTAGAAGACGCCGCCCAGGAAGGTGAGCGGCGTCAGCACGAACGTCGGCACCACGTTGAGCTGCTCGAACTTGTCGCTCCAGATGGCCACCGAGAGGCCGATGGCCGCGAAGGCGGTGGCGATCAGCAGCGCGTAGAGCAGCACCCACAGCGGGTGCGCCACCCCGAAGCCGCAGAAGAGCCCCGAGATCAGCCAGACCAGCCCGCCGGTCATGAACCCGCGGAGCACCGCCGCGGTCAGGAACGCCGCCAGGAGATCGGCGACCCCCAGCGGCGCGATCAGCAGATCGACGATGGTCCCCTGCATCTTGGCGATGAACATCGACGACGAGGTGTTGAGGAAGGCGTTCTGGGTGAGCGTCAGCAGCACCAGCCCGGGGATGATGAAGCGGATGTAGGAGACGCCGTCGACCTCGCGCACGCGGCCGCCCAGCGCGTAGCCGAACACCAGGAAGTAGAGCGTGGTGGTCACCACCGGCTGGGCCAGCGTCTGCCCCGGCACCTTGAGGAACCGGCGCGTCTCCTTGGCCAGCAGCGTGCGGAAGCCGACGCCGTTCACGGCGACCTCCGGCTGAAGCCGGCGGCGTCGGGCCGGCGGGTGAGCTGCAAGAACACGTCCTCCAGCGACGGCTGAACGATCTCCACGTCGGCGACCGCCGGTGTGAGCGCCCCCGCCTGCGCCAGCAGCTCGCCGATCGGCGCGCCGTCGACCGGGCAGATCACGGTGGTGGCGGTCGGATCGAGCGTGGCGCCCCGGCGGCGCAGCGGCTCCGGCAGCGCGCCGGCCCCCGCGGTCCACGGCGCCGAGAGCCGGAAGCGGACCTGCTTGCGCCCCAGCTTCTGCACGAACGCCGCCGGCGTGTCGAGCCCCACCAGCGCGCCCTTGTCGATGACGGCCACCCGATCGGCCAGCGCCTCCGCCTCCTCAAGGTAGTGGGTGGTGAGGACGATGGTGGTCCCCTCGGCGCGCAGCGTCCGCACGTAGGCCCAGAGGTCGTGCCGCAGCGCCACGTCGACGCCGGCGGTCGGCTCGTCGAGGAAGGCCACCCGCGGCCGGTGGACCAGCGCCTTGGCGATGAGCAGCCGCCGCTTCATCCCGCCCGACAGCGCGCGCGTGTTGGTGTCGGCCTTGCTCGACAAATCGAGGGCCCCCAGCACCTCGTCGATGCGGCGGTCGTCGGGCGGCACGCCGTAGTAGCCCATCTGGAAGCGCAGCACCTCGCGCGGGGTGAAGAACGGATCGAAGTTCACCTCCTGCGGCACCAGGCCCACCTGCCGCCGCGCCGCCAGCGAGGCGTGCACCACGTCGTGCCCCAGCACCGTCGCCGTGCCGCCGGTGGGGCGCACCAGGCCGCAGACGATCGAGATCCAGGTGGTCTTGCCGGCGCCGTTCGGACCCAAGAGCGCGAAGATCTCCCCCGGCTCGATGCGCAGCGTGAGGCCGCGCAGCGCTTCGACCTTGGGGTAGCGCTTGGCGAGGTTGACGGTCTCGACGGCAGCGGCCGACATCGGAGGCGCGAAGGATGTCCTCGTCGGTATCCGGGCGCAAGTGCTAGAACCGGCCCCCACCACCGGAGGTCGTCACCGTGAAGCTGGACGTCATCTTTGCGAGCACGCGCGACGGGCGCCAGGGGCTCCCGATCGCCGAATGGGTCACCGCGCGGGCGCGCGCGCACGGCGCCTTCGAGCCCGAGCTGGTCGACCTGCGGGCCGTCGGGCTGCCGCTGTTCGACGAGCCGAGGCACCCGCGCTTCCGGCAGTACGAGCACGCCCACACCAAGGCCTGGAGCGCGATCGTCGACGCCGCCGACGCCTTCGTGTTCGTGACCCCCGAGTACAACTACGGCATGCCGCCCGCGCTCCTGAACGCGGTCGACTACCTGTTCCACGAGTGGGCCTGCAAGCCGGCGGCGATCGTCAGCTACGGCGGCATCTCCGGCGGGACGCGCTCGGCACAGATGAGCAAGGCGATCTTGACCTCGGTCAAGGTGATGCCGCTGCCGGAGGGGATCTCCATCCCTTTCTTCATGACCATGATCTCGGAAGGTCGGTTCACCCCCGGCGAGGCGCAGGAGAAGGCGGCCGAGCCGATGCTGAACGAGCTGGCGCGCTGGGCGGCGGCGCTCGGCCCAATGCGGAAATGACCGGGATCTCCCTTCCGGCCCGGGCTTGTTATATTCCCCGGCCGTGAGTGACGCGACCATGGTGGCGGGTCCGCCGGCGGCGTTCGCCGCGCCCGTGGCGCGCGCCCCCGAGCCCCCCTGGATGATCGCGCCCGGCGTCGACGCGCTCCTCTTCCTGGGGGTGACGCTGCTGACCCTCATCCCCTGGGTGGTCTCCGACGTCCTGCACTACCCGGGGTGGTACGTGATTCTGGGGGTGGCGGTGGCCAACGGCCCGCACCTCATCTCCACCTGGACGCGCGTCTATTTGGTGCCGGGCGAGCGGACCAGGCGGCCGATCGGCTACTGGGTCATCCCCGCCGTCGGCATGGCGATGGCGATCGTCGCCGACGCGGTCGGCGGTCTCCCGCTGCGCCTGGTCCGCTCGATCATCTTCTACTGGGCGACCTGGCACTTCGTGGCCCAGAGCTGGGGCGTGCTGCGCATCTACCAGCGCAAGCACGGCGCCGCCGAGCGGCCCGAGGCGCGGCTCGAGAAGGCGCTGATCTTCTTGCCGGCGTTCTTCTGCGCGCTGCACCGCCTCTACACCGGGCCGTGGGGGCTGTTCGGCATCGAGGTGATCCATGCCCGCCCGCCCGCGCTGGCGGTCAACGCGCTGGGGGCGCTGATCGTGGCGCTGGCGGCGGCGTACCTCCTGGTCTGGTTCGGCGGCGGCAAGCGGCGCCCGGCCCACGAGTGGGTCCGCCCGACCTACCTGGCGCTCAACTTCGTCGGCTTCGCGATGCCGTTCCTGGTGATCCGCGACGGCGACAGCGCGTTCGGCGCCGCCGCGCTCTGGCACGCGGTCCAGTACATCGCCATCGTCTGGCTCTACAACGGCCGCCGCTATCGGGCGGGGATCGATCCCCGGGCGCGGCTCGTCTCCTGGGTCTCGCAGCGGGGCCGGGCGCTGGCCTACGTGGGGCTCATCGCCCTCTGCGCGGCGGTCGTCTACAGCTTCGCGTTCGGGGCGTCGTTCTTCATCCACCGCCCGTTCATGGACATCGCGCTCACCTTCTGGACCGGCTTCACGCTCGGCCACTACTACCTGGACGGCATCCTCTGGAAGTCGCGCCGCTACGACCTGCGGACGCTGACCACCAACGCGCCCGCCCCCGCCGCCGGGTAGCGCGCCGCCTCCGGGGTCGAGCTCGGCCGTGATCGCCGCACCCGTTGCAGCGGCGGTCGCTCTTTGAGAAAATGCGGACCTTTCCCCCCAGGAGTTCGCCTTGAATTATCGGAATTTCCCGCTCTTTCCCTTCTTCTTGGCCTTCGTCGCGGGGACCCTCCTCGCCGTCGTTTCTTGCAGCCACCCGGGCGGTGGCGGCACCACCGGCACCGGCGGAACGAGCAACTGCCCGGCCGGCACCGAGGGCTGCCCCTGCAACGGCAACAGCTGCGAGGGCGGGCTGTCGTGCGCCAACGTGGGCAACGGCCAGACCGTCTGCGTGACCACCTCGTCGGGCAGCGGCGGCACCACCGGCAGCGGCGGTGACACCGCCACCGGCGGCAGCACGGGCACCGGCGGCTCGACCGGCACCGGCGGCGCCGTCAGCACCGGCGGCGCGACCGGCACCGGCGGGGGCACCGGTGGTAGCACGGGCACCGGCGGCTCGCCGGCCACCGGCGGCAGCACCGGCACCGGCGGCGGCAGCTCCGGCAACAACCTGGTCACCAACGGCGACTTCTCGCAGAGCGACACCGATTGGCACTTTGAGAGTGGCACTGCGAGCGTCAACAATGGTCAGTACTGTGAGACGAACATCAGCGGTTCGAATGCGCTGTTCGGTTGGCAGAACATGGCGACCCCGCTCATGCTCTCAGGCAGCCAAAGCTATACCCTCTCTTACCAGGCGTCGGGCTCTGGTGGAGCGGCGCTTCACGTCAAGGTTGCACATGCGGTGGACCCGTTCACGCCAGACGACTACGATCCATCGAACGTAAACGACCAGCTTTCGGCGAATCTTCAGACCTTCACACACACGTTCACGCCGTCGAGCGGTGACGACAGCAATACCGGGATCGCGTTCTTCGTCGTGTCGGGGCAAAGCATCTGCATCGCGAACGTGAGTCTGGTTCAGAACTGAGATCTCGGTGTGCGAGGGGCTCCGGTCTCAGTCGCTGAGGTCAGCGGCGACGCAACCGGACGGTCTTCTTATCCGAAAGCCTGCGCCATGAACTCCAGCAAGTTCGGCGCGTGTATTCTTGTTGTTGTCGGCGCGATCTCGGTAGGCGGCTGTCCGACACGCCCCATACCGGGTTACCAAGGATCCGCCGGAGCGGATGGCTCGGCGGGAGGCAAGGGCGGCGAAGCCCTTGATTCCTCGACAGCTGAGGCTGGAACGGCGGCGATCGCGATTACGAGCCCGACCTCGCCCACCTATTCGAATCAGACCGTCGACATATCGGTCTCTGTGGCGACGTCGGCCGGAGGCGCTCACGAGATTCAACTTCTGGAAAACGGCATGTTGCTCGCGAAGCTGAGCCCACCTTACACATATTCTTGGGATACGACGTCGGTTCCTGAAGATGGCTATCAGCTCGTCGCACAAATGGACGTCGGCGGCCAGATTCTCGCCAGCGCTCCCGTAACCGTCGTGGTGGATCGAACGCCTCCGACGATCATTTCCAGAACCCCGGATTCGGGTGCCAGTAACGTATCCCTGACGGACCCGATCCAAGTTGTTTTCTCTGAGGCACTGGCACCTGCAAGCGTCACCGCGACCGCGGTTGCTCTCGCGCTTGGAGACTCGACGGTTGCTGGAGTGGCTAGCCTAGGCTCTGACGGCAGGACAGTCCGTGTTGGGATTTCGAACCTGGACGCGCTCGCACTGCCGGGCGCCATGACCGAAACCGCTACAACGACGATTACAGATCTAGCTGGAAACGCGTTCGTTGGCGCTTCCTGGATGTTCTCAGTTCCGCAGTGGGTCGATCTTGGCTCGGTCAATGGCGGACACCCACAGATGGTTCTCGACTCTTCCGGCGCTCCCATCATCGGGACGATTGTCGCCAGCGGCTCGACTTCGCAGCTACTTATCGCCAAGCACACGGCGGGCACGAGCTGGGAAACCGGTATTCCTTCACCCCAAGTGGGGACCACCCTGACCGAGTTCAGCCTGGCCATCAACAAATCAAATGAGCTCTTCGTGGCGTGGGACGAGGCTTACGCCGCGGGGGCCGTCACGCCGATCCTCGTCGCACGTTGGAATGGGACGTCATGGGACCGGAGCTACGGTGAATTGCTGCATACTTCTGGTGCGGCCGCGGAGCGCCCGGCCATCGCGCTGACGAGTAACGAGCAACCTGTCGTCAGATGGGCCGAATTGATCTCCGTGGGAGAGGGGCCAGACTACGTGTCTCGTTGGAACGGTAGTGGTTGGGTTCCGTACTCCGGCGTCTCGTCGGGTGACTGTGACATGCTGCCTTGTCGGATAGTGGTCGACAGTTCCGACGATCCGATCATCGAAACCAGTGGTCAGATTTCGCGCTGGACCGGCTCATCGTGGACCACGCCGGTCGATGGTCGCAGCGGACTCGCACTTAACAGCGCACAACAGGCCATCACGTTTCAGAGCACCGGAACGTCGATTCAAGTACTCGGAATTTCGACCACAGGTGCGGTCACGAACTACGTTCCCGTGCTCGGCACCAGCCCTGTTCAAAGCAGCGGGATCCCCTACGGGCAGATCGCCATCGGGAGCAACGACACACCGACGATTGTCTGGTTTCAATACGATGGCGGTACCGCGTCGAGCCCCACGAATCCGAACCTTCACGTCGCGCATTGGACGGGAGCCACGTGGGATCAGGCGTACGGCACCCTGGACGATGCGCAAGGTGCGGCGGCCGTGGTGCTGGCGCAAGGAACGACGCCGATCGTGGCCTGGACAGATGCCTCTGCCGGGACCGTCCACGTCAGCAAGAGCAACCACTGAGTCTGTATATCTGCGGCATGGTTTGGCGGCGTTGGCTTTCAGATCGATCATGCGCTCGGGCGTAGGTCGGTACCTCGGTTCGTTTAGTCGGCGCGGAGCAGCCCGTCGGTCGCCCAGCGGCCGACGAGCTCGAACGCCCGGGCGGCGGCGGCCTCATCGGTGCGGCTCTCCGCCAGCGCCTCGCACAGCGCGCCGAAGCTGACGGCGGTCGAGGCCAGGCGGTCGAGCCAGTCGGCCTCCTCGGGATCGGCGGAGCGGTGGAGGACGTCGCCGTCGCGCCGCCAGACGATCAGCCGCGCGGGCGCAGGGGCGGGCGTGTCGGCGCGCGGATCGTCCGACCGCCAGAGCGCGGCGACGTCGAAGCGGGTGGCGAGGCGCGCGTGGCTGGGGACCAGGCGCAGCGGAAGCGCGGCGAACGCCTCGGGGGGGCAGGCGCGGAGCGCCTCGAACGTCAGCGGCTCGGCGTCGGGGCCGTCGAAGAGCTCGAGCCGCGCCCGCTCGAGCCGCGCCAGCTCGGCGATCCAGGGACGCTCGGCCGCCGCCGCGTGCCCCGACAGAAAGTCCGGCAGGCGCGCGCCCGCCTCGCGCAACGACGGGTCGTTCGGCGGGCAGGCGGCGAGGTAGTCGGCCACCAGGTCCTGGAATGCCGCCGCGCCCACCACGGCCAGCGTCTTCGGGTACTCCTCGGCGAGGACGTCGCGCAGGCGGGCGAAGTACATGTCGGCGTAGATCTGCAGCCGCGCCGCCGCCGGCAGCCGCGCGTCGCCGCTCACCATCGCCTCGATCGCGCGGGCGGTCTCGGGCGCGCGCGCCGCGGACACCGTCACGTCGTCGCGCGCGGTCACCAGCGCATAGAACCGCGCCTGCACCTCGGCCAGCTTCACGCCGCGCGCTCCCCGCTCGCCGCGCGCGCGATCTCGGCGGCCCGGCGCGACTCGGCGCAGAGGTCCTCGAGCGGCGGGATGCGGTCGTCCCGCTCCAGCAAGGTGGCCACGTTCCCGAACCGCGCGACCGCCTGGCGGTAGAGGTCCCAGACGCCCTCGCACACCGGGTGATCGTGCGTGTCGAGCAGGTGGGGCGGCAGCACGCTGTGCCCCGCCAGGTGGAACTGGCCGACGCGCGCGGGCGGCAGGGCGTCGAGGAAGGCGACCGGGTCGAACCCGTGGTTGTGGGCGCTCACGAACACGTTGTTGACGTCCAGCAGGAGCCCGCAGTCGGCGCGCTCAGCGAGCGCGGTCAGGAACGCCGGCTCGCTCAGCGTCGAATGCCGGTAGGTCAGGTAGCTGGAGACGTTCTCGACCAGGATCCGCCGGCCGAGCCGCTCCTGCACCCGCGCCACGCGCGCCGCCACGTGCGCCAGCGCCTCTTCGGTGAAGGGGAGCGGCCACAGGTCGTGCGCGCTGTGGCCGCCGAAGCTGGACCAGCAGAGGTGGTCCGAGATCCAGGCCGGCTCGATCTCCGCGGCCAGCGCCGCCAGCCGATCGAGGTAGCGGGCGTCGAGCGGGTCGGTCGACCCCAGCGACAGCGACACGCCGTGGAGCACCAGCGGCCGGTGCGCCCGCGCCGCCCGCAGCACGCGGCGCGGGTTGCCGCCCTCGACCATGAAGTTCTCGCTGATGACCTCCCACCAGTCGACCGGCGCGCGGCCGGCGGCGGCGGCCTCATAGAAGGGCGGACGGAGGCCCAACCCCTGTCCGAGAGCGGCGAAGCCCTGCATCGTCGCAATCATTGCACGGCGCGGCGCCGGGGGCCGCGCCGGCGACCGTGGCAAGAAGGTCCCTCGCGCACACCGGCGCGCGGCGCTTTTTCGCACGGCCGGGCGGCACCTGAAGCGTAACTGGACGGTTTGGGCAGGGTTCGGTCCCGGAAGCGGCAGCCCTGCGTCGGCGCGGAAGATGCATTTCACCGGCTCGGCTGTCCGGGCGCGTCGAGTGGCAGAGCCGTCCGGATGCGCTAGAAAAGAGAGAGACCCATGAAGTCCTCGATCTTCGTGTCGGTGTTTGGTGTGGCGGCCCTCCTCGGCCTGCCGGCCGGCGCCCAGACGGCCGGGCCGCAGATGCCCGCCCCGTACGCCCCGCCACCGCAGGTGCAGCAGATGCCGGGCGCCCAGCCCCCGCCGGCGGCGCCGGCCGTGGTGCCGGAGGCGGGACCGAGTGACGGTCAGGACGTCCAGGGCGAGCTCCCCCTGCCGACCGGCGACGCCTCCGGCGTTCCGCCCGACGGCCAGGTCCCCCCCTACGATGCCGGCGCGGCCGCCAACTACCCGCCGCCCGACCTCGGTCCCGACAACGACATCGCGCAGGGCTACGACGACGGCTACGACGAGCAGGCGTACACGCAATTCCAGAGCGCGCTCGCGCCATACGGCGCGTGGGACTATGACGCCGACTACGGTTACGTGTGGTCGCCCGGGCTGGCGATCGTCGGCGCCGGCTTCTGTCCGTACGCGACGCACGGGCGCTGGGTGTTCAGCGAGTACGGCTGGACCTGGGTCTCCGACTGGAGCTGGGGGTGGGCGCCGTTTCATTACGGCCGCTGGATCACCCGCGCCGGGCGCTGGTCCTGGGTGCCGGGGACGATGTGGGGGCCGGCTTGGGTCTCCTGGCGATCGGGCGGCGGCTACGTCGGATGGGCTCCGCTGCCGCCGCGGGGCGTGCGCCTGACGGCCGGGATCGGGGGCGGGTCGCCGTGGCGGTTCACCGCGGCCGCCCGCCTCGGGGCCGCCCACCCCAGCTTCGTGTCGTCGCGCTACCTGCCCGGCATGTTCGCGCACACCACCGTGGTGTCGACGGACCGCCTGC
The DNA here is from genome assembly GCA_035546895.1 of Polyangia bacterium. GTDB lineage: Bacteria > Myxococcota_A > Polyangia > Fen-1088 > Fen-1088 > JADGRB01. The sequence continues at coordinate 472 of DASZVW010000045.1, read as the reverse complement.
TGACCCACGGGCGCTGGACGGTCCACGTCAACGCCGGACCGACCCGCGGCATCAACCCGGTCCCGACGCCGCTGTCCAGGATCGCGCCCAAGGTCCTCCCCCGGGTGGCCGTCTATCCGCACGCGGGCATGGAGTTGAGCGCGCGTCCGTGGATCCGGGCGGCGGCGATGCGCAACGACGCGCTCGCGCACGGCTGGCACGACGGCGCGCCGGCCCCGCAGCCCCGCACCATGGGCCGCGCTCCGGCCCATGACTCGAGCGGCGCGGCCCGCGCCGAGATCCGCGCACCTTCGGCCGGCTGGGCGGCCCGCCCGGCGCAGCGATATGGCAGCGCCGGCAGCTACGGGCACCCGTACGGCAGCGGCTGGTCGGCGCCCGCGACCCGCCCCTCGTACGGGGCGCCCCGCACCTACGGCGCCGCGCCGCCCACGTACCGCGCGCCCGCCCCCGCCCCGACCTATCCCGCCCCGGC
>DASZVW010000044.1:0-6113 GCA_035546895.1 Polyangia bacterium | reverse complement strand
GGAAGCGGACCAGCAGGCGCCCGTTGGCGGGCAGCGGGAGGACGGCGAACCGGTAGCGGAGCGAGAACGGCGCCGTCCCGCCGCCGGCGCTGCGCAGCAGGCGGACCCGGTGGGTGGCGTCGTCATCGTACGTCGCGCTGGCCGGCGTGACGCCCCGGGCGGCGCTCTCCGCGCGGTAGACCCCGGCCGCGCGCGCGCCGTCGGCGGCGGGGTCGACCGACCGCCAGCGCGCGCCGTCGCGCACCTCGAGCGAGACGAGCGCGCTGCCGTCGGGGAGCGCCAGGTCGAACAGCGCCTCGCTCCCGTGCCCGGCCCCTTCTGCGGGCGGCTCGGGGGCCACCGTCCGGGTCACCTCGACCAGCGCGACCGGCCCGCGGGCGTCGATGGCGATCTTCTGCGTCGGGACGTCGGGCGGCGGGGTGGTGGCCGGCGCCGCCGAGGCGCCTGCGGCCGCGGCGAGCGAGACGGCGAGGGCGAACGCGCGGAGCTTCATCGGCGTCCGCCGGAAAGCTTACGCGAAACCTTTCCCGGCGAGGTAGATCTCGATGCTCTCCGCGCGCGAGCCCTCGGGCTTGAGCGCCCGCACCTCCGAGAAGCGGGCCGCCATCCGCTTGCGGATCGCCTCCACGTCCGGCCCCTGGAAGATCTTGGCCACGAAGGCGCCGCCGGGCGCCAGCAGCCGCTCGGCGCGCCCCAGCGCCTCCTCGACCAGCGCCGCCGAGCGCGCCTGATCGGTGGCCCGGATGCCGGTGGTGTTGGGCGCCATGTCCGAAAGGACAACGTCGAAGGCCTTCAGTTCCCCCAGGAGCTCGCCGTCGGCGACGGTCAGCAGATCGGCGCGGAGCACGCGGGCGCCGGGGATCGGCCGCGGCAGCGGGTCGCGGTCGATCCCCACCACCGCGCCGTGCGGGCCGACCGCCTGGAGCGCGTACTGCAGCCAGGATCCGGGCCGGCAGCCGAGGTCGAGCACCCGGTCGCCGGCGCGCAGGAGCCGCAGCTTGCGGTCGATCTCCTCCAGTTTGTAGACGGAGCGCGCGGCGAACCCGGCGCCGCGCGCCTTGCGGAAGAAGGCGTCGTGCCGGTGGCGCGGATCGCCGAGCTTCCCCAAGAGGTCGCCCCGTCAGACGCCGCGGCGCGGGCCGCGCTACTTCTTCTTGGCGGCGCCGCCCCCGCCAGCGGCGGGCGCGCCCTTCTTGGAGGCCTTCATCGGGTTCTTCGACTCGACCTCTTTGATCTGGCGCGGGACGACGTACTTCTTGACGTCCTTGACGCTCCCCTTGACGAGGACCACGCCGTTGGCCGGGCCGGGGACCGCGCCCTTGATGAGCACCAGGTCCTTGTCCTCGAGCACCTTCACGACCACCAGGTCGGAGGCGGTGCTCTTGACGTTCCCCATGAGGCCCGACATCCGCTTCCCCTTGTGGACGCGGCCGGGGGTGAGGCGGCAGCCGATCGAGCCGCCGTGCCGGAAGAACTCGTGCGTCCCGTGGGTGTCGGTGTCACCGGCCATCCGGTGCTTCTTCATGACGCCCTGGTAGCCCTTGCCCTTGGTGGTGCCGACCACGTCGATGACGTCGCCCGGCTTGAACACCTCGGCGGCGCGGATCACCTTGCCCACCTCGTACTTGTCCAGCTCCTTGGGGGGGAGCCGCACCTCGCGCAGGTGGCGCAGCGGCTTCTCGATCGTCGCCTTCTTGAAGTAGCCGCTCTCCGGGCGGGTGACGGCGCGGACCGGCTTCTCCTCGAAGCCGAGCTGGAGCGCCGAATAACCGTGCTTGTCTTCCGTCCGCTTGGCGACCACCACGCAGGGGCCGACGGAGACAGCGGTGACACCGAGGGCGGACCCGTCGTCGTGGAAAACTTGGGTCATCCCGATCTTGCGGCCCAGAAGGCCCATCTTGAGCGACATGGCGAGCGGCGGTTTATAGTCCCCCCCTCTTGGAAAGTCAACGCGCCCATATAGGGATTGACTTCCGACCTGCGACCGGCAGGAATTGAGGCGGCCCTTGGATCCGGTCACCCCCGCAGCAAACCCGCCCGCGCCCAAGCCCCGCCGGCGCCTGGAGGCGATCGACTGGCTGCGCGGCTTCGCCGTCCTGCTGATGATCCAGACGCACCTCTACGACTCCTGGTGCAACAAGGCGGCCAAGGCCACCGCCGCCTACGCCTGGACCCGCTCGATCGGGGGGATCCCCTCGCGGCTGTTCCTGCTGCTGGTGGGCGTCTCGATGGCCATCCGCTACGAGAGCCTGCTGGGCGCCAAGGCCGACCGGCGGGCGATGGTGCGGGTGATCGTCAAGCGCGGGTTGGAGGTCATCCTGCTCGGGTACCTGTTCCGGCTGCAGGAGTACGTCCTCGGCGGCTGCTGGGACTGGCACGACCTCTACCGGGTCGACATCCTGAACTGCATCGGCGCCTCGATGGTGGTCGCCGCGTTCGTCACCGCCCCCATCCGCGGCAAGCCGGCCTACCTGACCACCGCGCTGGCCGCGGCGGCCGTCATCGCGCTCGGCCCCATCGTGGGGCCGCACCACTTCCCGTCGTACCTGCCGCGGCCGCTCACCTCTTACCTGGGCGGCGAGCGGCCGATGGCCTGGTTCCCGCTGTTCCCCTCGCTGGCCTATCCCCTGGTCGGCGTGCTGGTCGGCCACTACTGGGTGCGCGCCAACCGCGACGCGCGCAAGCAGGCGATCGCCTTCGTGGTCAGCGCCGTGGTCGGCGTGGGGATGATGGAGGCGGTCGACCTCGTGCGGGCCTGGAATCCGTACATCATCCGCTACCCCTCGTACCTGGTGCAGCAGATGGGGCCGGGGACGTTCTTCTACCGCCTGGGGCAGATCGGGCCGCTGGCGCTGGCCGGGTACCTGATCACCCGCGTCGTCCCCAAGACCTGGTTCTCGCCGATGCGCCTCTTCGGCCAGACCTCGCTGTTCGTCTACTGGATCCACGTCGAGCTGGTCTACGGCCTGCTGCTCCGGCGGCTGCACAACCGGCTCAGCATGGCCGGGGCGACGGTCGGGCTCGTCGGGATGACGGCCGCCATGGTCGGGCTGGCCAAGCTGAGGCTCAAGTACTGGCACGGCTGGCCGGGGCGCAAAAAAATCGTCCTCCCCAAACCGACGGGGAATTTGCCCGCGCCGCTCGGTCCTCTATAACTGTCGAGGTGATGGGGCGCTTCCCTCGGCCCGCGGCTCTCCTGGTCGCCGTCCTGGCGGCCGAGGCGGCCGGCCCGCGCGCGCTCGCGCGGCCGCGGCACCACGCCGCCAGCCGCCACCGCCACGCCGTCGCGCGCGAGCGCCCGGTGGCCGCCACCCGCGGCGGGCTCCCCAACGTGCAGGCGCAGGGGGCGCTGGTGCTCGACGAGAACGGCCGCCCGGTGTTCGCCAAGAGCCCCGACAAGGAGCGGCCCATCGCCTCCATCTCCAAGCTGGCGGCCACGCTGGTGGTCGCCGAGAAGGGGGTCGAACTGGAGGGGCTCTCGACCATCAACAAGGGGGACATCGAGGTCGCCAAGGGGGGGGGCGCGCTCGCGCCTGCTCGAGGGGATGACGCTCTCGAACCGCGACCTGCTGCACGCGGCGCTCATGGGCTCGGACAACCGCGCCATCCCGGCGCTGGGGCGGTCGGTGAAGCTGACGCCCGCGCAGCTCACGACCGCCATGAACGCCAAGGCGCGCGCGCTGGGGCTCAAGAACACCCGCTTCCACGAGCCGACGGGGCTCTCGACCGGGAACGTGTCGACCCCGCGCGAGATCATCACCATGCTGAAGGCGGTGATGGCCAACCAGATCCTGGCCCCCATCACCCGCCGCGCGGCGTACGACGCCCACCCGGTCGGCAAGCCGCCCATCCATTACAACAACACCAACCACCCGGCGGCGCGCGGCAACGTGCAGGTGCTGGGGGGCAAGACCGGCTACAACGACGAGGCCCGCTACTGCCTGGTGGTGGCGACCAAGATCGACGGGCGCACCTACTACATGGCCTTCCTGGGCGACGACGGGAAGATGACCCGCTTCGGCGACGTGGCGCGCGTCGCCGACTGGATCGTCAGCCACCCGCAGAAGCTGGCCGCGCCGGCCGCGCGCGTGGCGGCGGCCTCTCCGCCGGCCGCCCCCGGTGCCGCCGGGCCGCCCACGCCGCCGGTCCCGGTGATCCCGCGCTCGGCGCAAGAGCCGATCGCCGCCGCGCCCGCCACCCCGCCGTCGCCGCTCCCCGTCGACGTGGCCGCGCCGCCGGCGGAAGCGCCGGCGGCTCCCGAGGCGTCGCCCCCCACCGTCGCCACCCCGTAGGCCCGGCGATCAGGCGGTGGCCGCCACCGAGCGCAACACCTGAGCGAGCGGCCAGCCGGCGCAGCGACTCGAGCTGGCGCTCGCCCAGCGCCCGCGGCGCGCGGTCGGCGACCGAGAGCGCGCCCACCGCCGACCCCTCCTCGATCTCCGGCGGCACCCCGGCGTAGAAGCGGATGTGCGCCTCGCCGGTCACCAGCGGGTTGTCGGCGAAGCGCGGGTCCTTCAGCGTGTCCTCGACGACGAGCGGGTGGTGACCGACGATGCAGTGGCCGCAGAACGACAGATCGCGCGGCACGCCGACCAGCTCGAGCCCCACGCGCGCCTTGAACCACTGGTAGTCGGAGTCGACCAGGATGATGAGCGCGATCTCCGTCCCGCACAGGTCGGCGGCCAGGCGGGCCACGTCGTCGAACGCTTTCTCCGCCGGCGTATAGATGATCTTGCACGCCGCGAGCAGCGCCAGCCCGCCTCACCTCGTCCGCGGGAATGGGAGCTTCCTGCATGACCCCAGGGCCGCCCCTACGACTATCACGAACGCCGCGCGCCGGGCATCCGGCGGCGCCCGGCGGTAAGATCGCCGCATGCTCACCCTCGGCGACGCCCGCTTGACCCTGCTCGACGGCGGCAGCTTCCGGCTCGACGGCGGCGCCATGCACGGCGTGGTGCCGAAGACGCTGTGGTCGAAGCTGGTCTCCTGCGACGCGCTCAACCGCTGCCAGTACAGCACCCGCTGCCTGCTGGTCGAGACGGGCGGCCGGCGCGTGCTGGTGGAGACCGGCAACGGCGACAAGTTCCCCCCCAAGCTGAAGGAGATCTACGGCATCGACCACGACCGCGCGATCGCGGCGGCGCTGAAGGAGGTGGGGCTCTCGCCCGACGACATCGACACCGTGGTGATGACCCACCTGCACTTCGACCACAGCGGCGGGACGACGCGCCGGACGGCCTCGGGCGCGGTCGAGCCGGTGTTTCGCAAGGCGCGCCACGTCGTGCAGCGGCGCGAGTGGGAGGACGCCACCCACCCGCACGAGCGGAACCGCGCCAGCTATCTACAAGAAAACGTGGGCCCGCTCGGCGAGGCGGGGCTGTTCCAGCTCGTCGACGGCGAGGCGGAGATCGCGCCCGGCGTCCGCGTGGTCCCCACGCCCGGCCACACCGCCGGCCACCAGTCGATCCTGGTGGGTCCCCCCGAGGGCCCCAAGGCGCTGTTCCTCGGCGACGTGGTGCCGACCGCGGTGCACGTCAAGCTCCCGTGGGTCATGAGCTACGATCTCGAGCCGGCGCGGACGGTAGAGACGAAGCGCGCGCTCTTCACCCGGGCGCTGGCCGAGGACTGGCTGCTGGTCTGGGGGCATGACCGCGACCACGCCGCCGGGCGCCTGGGCGTCGACAAGGACGGCGCCTTCGTGGTCCGCGAGCTGGTCGCGGTCTGAGCGCGAGCCGCCCGCCGGCGCCACGGGTGTCGTCCCGGCGTCACGGTCGAGCCGCCGCGCCGCCGGAAACCGGCGGGCTCCCGCTGGCACTCGCCTTGCGTGAGGTCGGGCGCGATGGCCAACGGACGCCGGGCGTGGCTCTTGGTGGGGCTGTTGTTGATGGGGGCCGGCTGCGGCGACGGGGCGCCGTTCGAGGAGCTGCCGCTGCGGGACGCACTGCGGGCCGAGCCCGAGGCGGTCGCCGCGCTGCCGCCGGCGGCGCGCCGGCACCTGGCCGAGCGGCTCGAGGCGGCGCGGGGGGCCGATCTCGGGCGAGACGCGGTGGGCGAGGGGGCCGACCCCGGCGCGCTGGTGGCGGCGCTCGACGCCGCGCGCGCCCGGCGCTCGG
>DASZVW010000043.1:0-2730 GCA_035546895.1 Polyangia bacterium | reverse complement strand
GGCTGCGGGGGCGCGCCCGCTGGCAGGTCTGGCTGTCGTCGCACGACCGCGGCGCGCTGGCGGCGGCGGCGCGTGCCGCGGCCCGCACGGCCAAGCCGGGGACCGACCTCCGCCTGTTCGTCGACGTCGACCCCCAGAGCGTGCTCTGAACGGCCGTTTTTTCGCCACCCGGCGGCAGTGCTAAAGTCGGGCCTCCGCCCATGAAGCTGCTCATCATCGCCGGCCCGTACGAGGCGGACCGCATCCGCAAGGCGGCGGTGTCGGCGGGGTTCGAGACCGTGGCCGTCGAGCCGGGCGAGAGCCTCTCCGGCTGGATCACCGCCTCGCGCCCGGAGCTGATCGTCATGGCGCCGCAGATCGTCCACCCCGATCCGGCGCTGGCGCTGGCCAAGGTGCGGGCGGTGCCGCGCGGGCGGGTGCCGATCTTCCTGGTCGGCGACGCGGCCGACGAGGCGCGGCTGCGCGAGCTGGCCGACGGGTTCTTCGTGCGGCCGATCGCCCCCGAGCTCCTGCTCGAGCGGGCGCGGGCCATCCTCACCTCGGCGAACGGCGAGGGGCGGCGCCGGCGCAACAGCAGCCTCGACCTGGAACGGACCGAGATGGGGATGGGCCCGGTGGCCGGCGAGCTGCTCGCGGCGTCGGGCGCGCTCGCCACCGAGCCGGAGGGCGCGGGGGGGCGCCGGACCAAGAGCGGCGCCCACCCGGCGCGTCCGACGGTCGGCGGCCTCAAGCCGCTGGTGGCGGCCGCGCTCGCCGCGGCGCCCGTCGCGCCGATGCGCGCGGCGCCGGAGCCGAGCCACCTGCTCTCCGATCTGGGGGCCGGGATCGACGCCCTGCTCGACGCCGAGCTGGAGGCGGTGCTGGCGGGCGCGGTGAAGACCAAGCCCCGGGAGAAGACGGCCGAGCGGACCGCGGACAAGTCCGCGGACAAGACGGTGGAGCGGGCGGCCGATCCGCTCTCCAAGCTGGCCGCGCAGGCGGGGCCGGCGGCGGCGCCGGCGCGCGCGAAGCGGGGCGAGTTCGCCGGCGAGACGACCAAGAAGATCGAGCCGGCGCTGCTCGGCATGGTGCGCAAGGGGGTCGAGTCGGGGCGGGCGCGGATCCTGGCCCGCTACGCGCCGGTCGAGGACGGGGACTACTTCGCCGTGCTGGGGGTGCCGCGCGACGCCAGCGCGGGGGATCTCCGGCGCGCGCACGACGAGATCGTGCGGGAGACGGCGCCGGAGGCGATCGAGCCGGCGCTGGCGCGCGAGCTGGCCGCGCAGCTGGAGGCGATCCGGCAGGTGGCGGCCGAGGCGCTGCGCGTGCTCAGCGACGAGCGCCTGCGGCGGCGCTACGCCAGCCACCTGCCGCCCGTCGAGGCCTGAGCGCGCATGACCGTCGGTGGCGCGCGCCCGCGCGCGGTGTTCTTCGGCTCGCCGGCCTTCGCCGTCCCCTGCCTGCGGGCGGTGGCGGCCGAGACGGAGCTCGTGGCCGTGGTGAGCCAGCCGGACCGCCCGGCCGGGCGCGGGCAGGCGCCGGCCGCGCCGGCGGTCAAGCGCGAGGCCGAGGCGCTGGGCGTGCCGGTGCTGCAGTTCGAGAAGGTGCGCACCCCGGAGACGCAGGCCGCGCTGGCGGCGCTCGGCGCCGATCTCTTCGTGGTGGTCGCCTACGGCCGGATCCTGCCGCAGGCGCTGCTCGACCTGCCGCGGCTGGGGCCGTTCAACGTGCACGCCTCGCTGCTCCCCAAGCTGCGCGGCGCCGCGCCCATCCAGTGGTCGATCATCAACGGCGAGCGCGAGACCGGCGTCTCGATCGTGCGGATGGAGGCGGGGCTCGACACCGGGCCGGTGGCGGCGGCGCGCGCGCTGCCGATCGCCGACAACGACACCACCGGCACGCTGTCGATCAAGCTGGCCGAGCTGGGCGCGCGGCTGCTCGCCGACACGTTGCCGGCCATCGCGGCCGGCGCCGTCGCGCTGCGCCCGCAGGACGACGCGGCGGCGACGCTGGCGCCGCTGCTCGCCAAGAGCGACGGGATCCTGAAGTTCGAGCGGCCGGCGCGGCTCGTCTCGGCGCAGGCGCGCGGGGTCGATCCCTGGCCGGGTGCCACGACCATGCTGGCGGGCGAGCCGCTCAAGCTGTTCGCGCCGCGCGTGGTGCCGGCGGCGGCCGGTGCGGCGGCGCCGGGGACGATCCGGGAGGTGACCGCCGACGGGTTGGTCGTTGCCTGCGGCGACGCCGCCGAGCAGTCGATCGCCTTCGCGGAGCTGCAGTTCCCCGGCAAGCGCCGGATGGCGGCCGCGCTGGCCCGCGACCGGCTGCGCCCCGGGACGCGGCTCGGCTCGTGACGCGCGCCGCGACCCCGGCGCCGACCGCGCGCGACGTGGCCCGGGGCGTCCTCGGGCGGGTCGAGCGCGACGGGGCCTACGCGGGGCGGGCGCTGGCGGCGGCGCTCGATCGGGCGCGCGCCCTGCCGCCCGAGGACCGGGCGCTCGTCACCGAGCTGGTCTACGGCGTCCTGCGCCGCCGCGCCCGGCTCGACCGCGCGCTCGACGCCTACGCCAGGACGGGGACCGCCGGCCTCGACCCCGCGGTCCGGATCGCGCTGCGGGTGGCCGCCTACCAGGTCCTGTTCCTCGATCGCATCCCCGACTACGCGGCGGTGAGCGACGCCGTCGAGGCCTGCAAGAACGCCGGCGGGCGCGGCGTGGCGGGGTTCGCCAACGCGCTCCTCCGCCGCCTGGCCCG
>DASZVW010000042.1:0-4102 GCA_035546895.1 Polyangia bacterium | reverse complement strand
GATGCTGGCGCTCGACCTGGGGGTCTTCCACCGCCGCGCGCACGTCATCCGCGCGCGCGAGGCCGCGGTCTGGTCGTTCGTCTGGATCGGCCTGGCGCTGCTGTTCAACCTGGGGATCTACTTCTGGGCGGGCGCCGATCGGGGGCTGGAGTTCTTCCAGGCCTACCTCATCGAGAAGGCGCTCTCCGTCGACAACCTGTTCGTCTTCCTGGCGGCCTTCTCGTTCTTCGCCGTCCCCGAGAACCTGCAGCACCGGGTGCTGTTCTGGGGGATCCTGGGCGCGCTCGTCACCCGCGGCGCCTTCATCGCCGTCGGCGCCGTGCTGCTGGCCGCCTTCCACTGGGTCACCTACATCTTCGGCGTCTTCCTGGTCCTGACCGCCGCCCGCCTGCTGTTCGGCGGCGACGAGGAGGTCCGCCCCGAGAAGAACCCGGTCCTGAAGCTGTTCCGGCGGTTCGTGCGCGCGACGCCCGACTACGCGGGGACGCACTTCTTCGTGCGGCAGGGGGGGAAGCTGTTCGCGACGCCGCTCCTCACCGTCCTGGTGGTGATCGAGGCGACCGACGTGGTGTTCGCCGTCGACTCCATCCCGGCGGTCTTCGGCGTCACCCGCGACGTCTTCATCGTCTACACCTCGAACATCTTCGCCGTGCTGGGGCTGCGGGCGCTCACCTTCCTGGTCGCCCGCCTGGTCCAGCGGCTCCGCTACCTGAAGGTGGGGCTGGCGCTGGTGCTGGCCTTCGTGGGCGCCAAGATGCTGATCGCCGACCGCTACCGGATCTCCGACATGCTCTCGCTTCTGGTGGTGGCGGGGCTCATCGGCCTCTCGGCGGTCGCCTCGCTGCTGGTCCCGCCCAGGCGCGCGGACTGACGATCTCCGGTCAAATCCGGCGGTGGCCGAGGACGGGGAGCGCGGCGCGCACCTGGTCCTGGTAGGCGAAGTCGAGGCGGGCGAGGGCGACGCCGTCGTGGTCGCCGCACTCGGCCAGCACCACCCCCCAGGGATCGACCACCAGGGCGTGCCCGTAGCTGGCGCGGTTCGGCCCGTGGGCCCCGAACTGCGCCGGCGCGAACAGGAACGCCTGGTTCTCGATCGCCCGCGCCCGCAGGAGGACGTGCCAGTGGTCCTTCCCGGTCTCCAGCGTGAACGCCGAGGGGACCGCCAGCATCCGCGCGCCCCGTCCGGCCAGCGCCCGATACAGCTCCGGGAACCGCAGGTCGTAGCAGATGCTGAGCCCCAGCCCGCCCCAGGGGGTCTCCGCCACCACCGGGGCGTCGCCGGCCTCGATGGCCTCCGATTCCCGGAAGCGCTTGCCGCCCGGGACGTCGACGTCGAAGAGGTGCATCTTCCGGTACACGGCGGCGACGTTTCCCGTGGCGTCGAGCAGGACGGCGGTGTTGCGGATCTTCTTGCCGGTGCCGCGCTCTGGGAAGCCGCCGAGCAGCAGCCAGGCCCCGGTCGCCCGGGCGAGCTCCTGCATCGCCGCCAAGATCGGACCGGCGCCCGGACCGGCGCCCGCGCCCGCGTCCCCCGGCGCGGGGACCGCCTCGGCGATGGCCAGGCGGTGGTCGCGGTCGTTCCCCAGGAAGGCGAAGTTCTCGGGGAGACCGACCAGCAGCGCGCCCGCGCCGGCCGCCCCGCGGACCAGCTCGCGGGCCCGCTCGAGGTTCGCCGCCACGTCCTCGGTGGAGGTCATCTGGACCGCGCCCACGACCAGCTCGGACATGGCCGCGGAGGCTAGCACGCCCCGGCGCCGCGCCGCCGGTCGAGGTGTCGGCTCGACCGGAGGGCAGGCTAAAACACGGGGGAATCCTGGCCCTTAGCGCCGGAGCCGCTGTCTTGCGGAGCGCAGATCACCATGTTATAAAGCGCGGCTCCGAAAGATTACGTTGCCTCCGTCAAAGGGTGGGCCGCGTGCCCGCCTTTTTTATTGCCCGAGACATTTTTGTTTCAGAACTGCCAACCCCCAATGCGAAAGGACCTGCAAGACTTGTGGCTGCTCGCTGAACCCTACGTCCGCGACGCGGGCTTCGATCTGATCGAAGTCCAGTTCGGTCGCGAGCAGCAGGGCTCGGTGCTGCGGCTCTTCATCGATCGGCCCGCCGGGTCGGCGGAGGGGGCGACCGCGGGGGAGGGGGCAGTCGAGGGGCAGGGGACGACGCCCCCGCTCATCGGCGTCGACGACTGCGAGCGGGTCAGCCGCGACGTCTCGGCGGCGCTCGACGTGGCCGACAAGATTTCGCACGCGTACCAGCTGGAAGTGAGCTCGCCCGGGCTTGATCGGCCCCTGCGGCGAGAGCGGGACTTTGCCCGATTCGTAGGGGAGAACGCCAAAGTGCGTCTCGAGGTGGGTGTCGAGGGGCGGCGCAATTTCTCCGGGACCATCCGCGGGGCCAAGGACGGCCGCGTGGAGATCGCTTGTGACGGCCGATCTTACGAGCTTCCTATCGACGACATCGTGCGGGCCAACCTGGTCCCCGATTGGGATAGGGAGTTTCACCGGAGTGCCTCATGAACGAAGGTGCAGCTCTCGGTCTGGTCCTCGACCAGGTCTCCAAGGACAAGAACATCGACCGCGCCGTGCTGGTCGAGACGCTCGAGCAGGCCATCCTCACCGCCGCCAAGCGCGCCTTCGGCATGCAGCGCGAGATGGAGGCCAAGTTCAACGAGGAGACCGGCCGCGTCGACCTGTTCCAGATCATCGTCATCGTGGAGGCGATCACCCCCGGCAACGAGGGGAAGGAGGTCCTCCTGTCCGACGCGCAGCGGTTCGGCCTGAAGGCCGAGCCGGGCGACGAGCTCCTCTTCCAGATCTTCTACGACGAGAAGGACCAGGCCAAGGCCGAGGAGCAGGACGCCAAGTACGGCGAGCTCCTGAAGTTGAACCGGGCCTGGAAGGGGTTCGGCCGCATCGCCGCCCAGACCGCCAAGCAGGTCATCCTGCAGCGGGTGCGCGAGGCGGAGCGCGAGAACGTCTTCAACCAGTACAAGGAGCGCAAGGGCGAGCTCATCTCCGGCATCGTCCGCCGCTTCGAGCGCGGCAACATCATCGTCGACCTGGGGGGCGCCGAGGCGGTGCTGCCGGTGCGCGACCAGGTGCCGCGCGAGTCGTACCGCGCCGGCGACCGCATCGTCGCCTTCGTGGTCGAGATCGACAAGGCGGCGCGCGGGCCGCAGATCATCCTCTCGCGCACGCACAAGGGGCTGCTCGAGAAGCTGTTCGAGATGGAGGTCCCCGAGATCTACGAGAAGATCGTGCGCATCGAGGCCTCGGCCCGCGAGGCGGGGGCGCGCTCGAAGATCGCCGTCCACTCGCGCGACCGCGACGTCGACCCGGTCGGCGCCTGCGTCGGCATGAAGGGGTCGCGCGTGCAGGCGGTGGTGCAGGAGCTGCGCGGCGAGAAGATCGACATCGTCCCCTACGACGCCGATCCGGTGAAGTTCGTCTGCAACGCCATCGCGCCGGCCGAGGTGTCGCGCGTGCTGATGGACGTCGGCTCGCACACCATGCAGCTCATCGTCCCCGACGAGAAGCTGTCGCTGGCCATCGGCAAGAAGGGGCAGAACGTGCGGCTCGCCTCGCAGCTCACCGGCTGGCGCATCGACATCCACTCGGCGTCGAAGGTGCTGGAGATGGAGCAGCGGGCGCGGCAGTCGCTGGCGGCGATCGCCGGCGTCACCGCCGAGACCGCCGAGGCGCTGTTCAAGGCCGGCTGGCGCTCGGCCGCCGAGGTCGCGGGGAGCAAGCCCGACGAGCTGGCCGGCGTGGCCGGCGTCGGCAACGCGCAGGCGGCGCAGGCGATCATCACCGCCGCCGGCCCCGCCGCCGAGGCGGAGCGGGTGCGGCTGGCCGCCGAGGCGGCCCGCGCCGCCGAGCAGGCGCGCAGCGAGGCGGCGGCCCCCACCCCGGAGGCGCCGTAAGCATGCGCCCGGGCTCCCAGGACTCGCTCGATGCCGGCCTCGCTTCGAACCTGCGTCGGGTGCCGCCAGCGCGGCCCCGCGGGCGAGATGGTGCGGCTCGCGCTCGAGGCGGGCGAGCTGCGGCTGGCGCCGCCGCGGGCGGGGCGGGGGGCTTCGGTGCATCCGCGCGCGGACTGCGTC
>DASZVW010000041.1:0-2449 GCA_035546895.1 Polyangia bacterium | reverse complement strand
TCGCTCCACAGCGAAGGGAACGCCGACGGCCTGCGCTTGACGCTGGAGGCGCTGCCCACGCTCGAGCGGGGCCTGCTGTTCGTAAACCTGGTCGACTTCGACATGCTCTACGGCCACCGCAACGACGTGCCGGGGTTCGCGCGCGCGCTGGCCGAGCTCGACGCCTGGCTGCCCGCCTTTCACAAGGCGCTGGCCCCCGGCGACCTGGCCTTCATCACCGCCGACCACGGGAACGACCCCACCACGCCCGGCACCGACCACACGCGCGAGCAGGTCCCGCTGCTCGCCTTCGGCCCGGGCGTGCGCGCCGCCGCGCTCGGCGCGCGGACATCGTTCTGCGACCTCGGCCAGACCATCGCCGCCGCGCTCGGCACCCCGCCCCTCGCCCGCGGGACGGGCTTCCTCGACGCCTTCGCCGGATGAAGCGGCCGTCCACAGCGCGCCCGGTGCTGGCGGTCCCGGCGCTCATCGCCAAGAAGCGCGACGGGCGCGCGCTCACCGACGGCGAGATCGAGGCGCTCATCACCGGCGCCGTGCGGGGGACCATCCCCGACTACCAGCTCGCCGCGCTGCTGATGGCCATCGTCTGGCGCGGCCTCGGCCCGCGCGAGCTCGTCACCTGGACGCGCGCCATGATCGACTCCGGCGAGCGGCTCTCCTGGCAGGGGCTCCCCGGGCCCACCGTCGACAAGCACTCGACCGGCGGCGTCGGCGACAAGGTGTCGCTCTGCCTGGCTCCGCTCTGCGCGGCGGCCGGGCTCTACGTCCCCATGATGGCCGGGCGGGCGCTCGGCCACACCGGCGGCACGCTCGACAAGCTGGAGACCATCCCCGGCTTCCGCACCGCGCTCGAGCCCGCCGCCTTCCGCCGCGTCCTCACCGAGGCGGGCTTCGTGCTGGCCGGGCAGAGCGCGCGCCTGGCCCCCGCCGATCGACTCCTCTATGCCCTGCGCGACGCCACGGCGACGGTCGAGTCGATCCCGCTCATCGCCTCCTCGATCCTGTCGAAGAAGGTCGCCGAGGGTACCGGGGCGCTGGTGATGGACGTCAAGGTCGGCAGCGGCGCCTTCCTCCCCGCGCGCAGCCGCGCCCGCACGCTGGCCCGGGCGCTCATCGGGCTGGGCGGGCGGCTCGGCCTGCCGGTGCGCGCGGTGCTCTCGGACATGGACCAGCCGCTCGGGGCCGCCGTCGGCAACGCCGTCGAGGTGCGCGAGGCGATCGACGTCCTCCGGGGCGACGGCCCGGCCGACCTGCGCGCGCTCACCGTGCGGCTCGGCGCCGAGATGCTGGTGCTCGGCCGCCGGGCCCGCGATCTCCGCGACGGCGCCCGCCGGATCGAGCGCGCCATCGCCAGCGGCGCCGGGCTCGAGCGCTTCGCGCGCGGGGTGCGGCTGCAGGGCGGGGACCCGCGCGTGGTCGAGGATCCCGACCGCCTGCCGCGCGCGCGCCGCCAGCTCACGATCCGCGCGCCGCGTGCCGGGGTGGTGGTGCGCGCCGACGCCGGCGCGCTCGGCCGCGCGGCCACGCTGCTGGGCGCCGGGCGGCTGCGCAAGGAGGACCGCATCGCGCCCGGCGCCGCCATCCTCCTCCACGCCAAGATCGGGACCGAGGTCGCCCGCGGCGAGCCGCTCTGCACGCTCCACTACGACGACGAGGCCCGCGCCGCCGCGGCCGCGCCGCTGGTCAGCCGGGCGTTCCGGCTCGGCGCGCGCGCCCCCCGCGCCGTGCCGCTGGTGCTGGAGACCCTGGGGTGACTGGGGTAGCTTTGGCCTGCGGATGTTGAGCCCGGGGACGAGGCCGGTCGGATACGAGGCGCGCGGCGCCGGCGCGCCGGTGGTGCTGCTGCACCCGTTCCCGTTCGGGCGCGACATCTGGGCCGACCTGGCGGGCGCGCTGGCCCGCCGCCACCGGGTGATCGCCGTCGACGGGCGCGGCTTCGGCGAGACGCCGCTCGGCGGCGGGTACGCCATCGCCGACAACGCCGACGATCTGGCCGCGCTGCTCGACCACCTGGGCGTCGCGCGCGCCGCGGTGCTGGGGATGTCGATGGGTGGCTACGGGGCGCTCGCCTTCGCGGCCCGCCACCCCGGGCGGCTGGCGGCGCTGGTCCTCTGCGACACGCGCGCCGGCGCCGACGACGCCAAGACGCGCGCCGCCCGCGACGGCGTCATCGCCCGGATCCGCGACGGCGGCCCGGGGCCCTACCTCGACGGCAGCCTGCCGCGCCTCCTGACGCCGGCCGCTCCGCCGGCGCGCGTCGGCTTCCTGCGCGCGCGCGCCGAGGCGCGCGCCGCCAACCTGGTCGCCGGCATCGAGGCCCTGCGCGATCGCCCCGACCGCACCGGCGAGCTGGGCGCCATCCGCTGCCCGACGCTGGTCGTCCGCGGGACCGACGACCAGGTGACGCCCGCCGAGGAGATGCAGGCGATGGCGGCGGCGATCGCGGGCG
>DASZVW010000040.1:0-36857 GCA_035546895.1 Polyangia bacterium | reverse complement strand
TCGCCTCGCCATCGTGCCGATAGGAGGTCGGTCCGGAACAGGAAGGAGAGGGTGTGGGCGTTCGAACGGAGGAAGTAGCAGAGCCCCACCATGGCGATGTAGAGGTGCAGCGGATCGACGCCGGCGCGGATCTGGCCCTTGCGCTCGCCGCGGCGGAGCAGCTCCTCGATGAGGGGCATGAGCGGCGAGCTGACGATCGGCGGCGTGGTGGTGCTGCGCATGAAGCGCCCGCGCAGCAGGTTCTCCCCGCTGAGCAGCGTGATCAGCTCCGGGTGGTTGGCGAAGTGGCGGTCGACGAACTCGAACAGTTGCAGCAAGCCCTCCAGCGGGTCGACGTCGTCGACCTCCAGCCGCAGCTCCTCCTGGCGCAGGTCACCGATCGTGCGCTCCAGGACGGCGACGTAGAGGCGGCTCTTGTCGCCGAAGTAGTGATAGATCATGCGGGTGTTGACCCGCGCGCGCCGCCGGATGCGCTCCACCCGGGCGCCGCTGTAGCCGTGCGCCGCGAACTCACTCGTCGCCGCGCGTAGGATCTGCTCCCGCGTCCGGTCGGCGTCCCGCGTCCTGCCCATCGGCGCAGAGTACACGACACGATGGCCGGCTCCGCGGCGCCAAACGCGAGGAGCGCCGGGTCGGCCGTCCGGGGCTTCCCTGGCGGGCCAGATATATGTAAACGTATACTTACTTATGCAGACGCCGCAGCCATCGCCGGGCGGAGGGCCGACCGCCGAGCAGATCCTCTCGGCTTTCGAGGATTCCAACTGGAATCGAGGACGCGCTGCCCAGCTCCTGGGGATCTCGCGCGGCACCTTCTGGCGCCGGGTCACGCGATGGCCCGAGCTCCACCGGCTGGCGTGCGTGTCGCTGCCGATACTTCTTTACGAAAAAGAGGCGTGCGGAGGCGATCTCGAGCGTCTCGCCGGACTCTTTGGCACGACGGTCCCCCTCCTGTCCCGCCGTCTGACGGCCGGCGCGCGCGCCGTCGACTGAAACCTAACCGCGGGGCGGCGGACGGCGCAGATCAAGCGTGAAGGGGAAGTCGGGGTTGCGCTCCTCGGGCGGCGCCTCCTGAGGCCCGGGCGTGTGACCGAAAGGGAAGAAGCGGGCGATGCGGCGGCCCTCGGCCTCCAGCGCGTTGGCCGGCAGGCGCTCGTGCGCCAACCCGCCAGGGTGCGCGACGTGGTACGTGCAGCCGCCGATCGCGCGGCCCGTCCAGGTGTCGATCACGTCCAGGATGAGCGGCGCGTGGACGCCGATCGTCGGGTGCAGCGCCGAGGCCGGCTGCCAGGCGCGGAAGCGCAGCCCGGCCACCGCCTCGCCGGGCGAGCCGGTCGGATGGAGGGGGAGGCGGCGCCCGTTGCAGGCGAGCACGTGCCGGCTCTCGACCAGGCCGCGGGCCTTGACCTCCAGCCGCTCGACCGAGGAGTCGACGTAGCGGACGGTGCCGCCCGCGCCCGGCTCCTCGCCGAGCACGTGCCAGGGCTCGATCGCGGTACGCAGCTCCAGCGCGACGCCGTCGACGGCGATCGCGCCGGCCAGCGGGAACCGGAAGTCGTGGTGGGCGCGGAACCAGTTGCTGGCGAACGGGTAGCCCGCCGCGCGCAGATCGTCGAGCACGTCCTCGAGGTCCTGGGCCACGAAGTGGGGGAGGGTGAAGCGATCGGCGAGGGCCGTCCCCCAGCGCACCGGTCTTCGGACGTACGGGGCGCGCCAGAACCAGGCGATCAGGGCGCGCAGGAGGAGCTGCTGCGTGAGGCTCATCTGCGGGTGCGGCGGCATCTCGAACGCGCGCAGCTCGACCAGCCCCTGCCGTCCGCTGGCGCTGTCGGGGCTGTAGAGCTTGTCGATGCAGATCTCGGCGCGGTGGGTGTTGCCCGTGACGTCGACCAGCAAGTTGCGGAAGATCCGATCGACCAGCCACGGCGGCGCGGCGCCCTCGCGCGGCACCTCGCCAAACGCGAGCTCCAGCTCGTGCACGCTGTCCTGGCGGGCCTCGTCGAGACGCGGCGCCTGGCTGGTCGGTCCCACGAAGAGGCCCGAGAAGAGATACGACAGCGACGGGTGGTTGAGGACGTAGCCGACCAGGCTGCGCAGCAGATCGGGGCGGCGGAGGAACGGGCTGTCGCCCGGCGTCGGGCCGCCCAGCACCACGTGGTTGCCGCCGCCGGTGCCGGTGTGCCGCCCGTCGAGCATGAACTTCTCGGTGCCGAGCCGGCAGAGCCGCGCCTCCTCGTAGAGCGCCGTCGTGGTCCGCGAAAGGTCCGCCCAGCTCCGGGCCGGATGGACGTTCACCTCGATGACGCCGGGATCGGGTGTGACGGACAGGCGCTCGAGCCGGTGATCGCGCGGCGGGTGGTAGCCCTCGATGCGCACCGGCTGCGCCCGCGCGCGCGCCACGTCCTCGACGGCGGCCACCAGCGCCAGGTACTCCTCGAGGTGATCGAGCGGCGGCATGAAGACGTGCAGGAGCCCGTCGCGCCGCTCGACGCAGAGAGCGGTGCGGACGATCTCGGTCGGCGGCGCCCCGACCTCGCCCGTCGCCGGCGCCGCCGGTCGCGGTCCGCGCTGGATGGTCGTGCCAAGCGGCGGCCGGGCCTCGAGCGGATCGCGCTCGTGGATCGTGTGGCGCGTCTCCTCGGCTTCCCAGGGCAGACCGTCGAGCGGCAGCCGGAACCCCATCGGCGAATCGCCGGGGACGAGGAAGAGGTGGTCGGCGCGCACCGACCAGCGGCCGCTCTCCCAGAACACCAGCGGCGCCGCGCCGTCGCCCTCGATCAGGCGCGCGCGCAGTGGGAGGACGTAGCCGGCCGTGGCGCCGAGGCCGGCGTCGAACACCCGCGCCAGCCGCGCGCGCTCGATCGGATCGTCGAGGCGGCTCTCCAGCACGTCGACGTTGCTCGGGAGGCGGCGCTCGCGCCAAAGGTAGTAGAAGGCGTCCTCGAAGGCGGCCTGCGCCGCATCATCCGCCAGGCCCAACCGCCGAGCCAGCTCGGTCACGAACCCCCGCGCGTCGGCATCGACCGCGGGGCGGGCAGAGCGCTCCTCGGCGAACAGCGCCGGATCGCTCCAGACCGGCTCACCGTCGCGACGGAAGTAGCAGGTGTAGGCCCACCGGGGGAGCGGCTCGCCCGGGTACCACTTCCCCTGACCGTGGTGCAGCAGCCCGCCCGGTGCGAAGCGGGCGCGCAGCCGTCGAACCAGCTGGTCCGCCAGGTTCCGCTTCCCATCGCCGAGCGCGGCGGTGTTCCACTCGGGCGCGTCGCGGTCGTCGATGGAGACGAACGTCGGCTCGCCCCCCATGGTCAGCCGCACGTCGTAGCGCTCGAGATCGCGATCGACGGCCGCGCCGAGCGCGTCGATCGCTGCCCACTGGTCATCGCGGTACGGCTTGGTGACGCGCGCCGCCTCGGCGATACGCTGGACGCGGAGGGCGAAGGTGGCCTCCTCGCCGACCCGCTCTCCCTCCACTTTCGGTTGGAAGGCGAACGATCCGGTGATCGGCGCGGCCGTCGACAGCCAGGCGGTGGCAGCCAGCGGGATGTGCCCCTCCCCGGCCAGGAGGCCGCTGGTGGCGTCGAGCCCAATCCACCCCGAGCCGGGGAGGTAGACCTCTGTCCAGGCGTGCAGGTCGGCGACGTCCTCGGCGACGCCCGCCGGGCCGCCGTCGAGCGGCTTGACGTCCGGCTTGAGCTGGATCGAATAGCCGGAGACGAAGCGCGCCGCGTAGCCGAGCCGCCGCAGCAGCTCGACCTCGAGCCAGGCGAAGTCGCGACACGACCCGTGGCCGCGCGTGAGCGTCTCCTCGGGCTCGAACACGCCCGGCTCCATCCGCAGGTCGTAGCGGAGCCGCCCCGAGATGTCGCGATTGATGTCGACCAGCACGTCGACGTTGCGGCGGCCCGGGCGCGCGTGCCGGTTGTGTACCTCTTCGATGAGCGCGCAGAACCGCGGCGCGGGCGGCGACTGGGTCAGGTACGGGGCCAGCTCGCGGGCCAGCGAGGGTTCGTAGCGGAACGGGTACTTCTCGGCGTACGCCTCGATGAAGAAGTCGAATGGGTTGACGGCGACCATGTCGGCCACCAGATCGACCACCACGCTGAGCTCGCGCGCAGGACTGGGAAATGCCAGCCGCGCCTGGTAATTGCCGAACGGATCCTGCTGCCAGTTGAGGAAGTGGTCCCCGGGCGTCACCTGCATGGCGTAGCTGACGATCGGCGCGCGGCCATGCGGCGCGGGGCGCAGGCGCACGAGGTGCGGCTGCAGCGTGACCTCCCGGTCGTAGCGGTAACGTGAGGTGTGGGTGAGCGCGACGCGGATGCTCATGCCGAGGGGACCACGCTACTGCGCCGCTTCCGGCTGGGAGAGCGCCGCCGGCGGCTCGCCCTGAAAGCCGCTCTGGACCTCGCCACAGATCTCCGCGGTCTCGTCGACCACCCGGGTGAGGAGCCGGTGCTCGGCCGGGGAGGCGCCGTTCTTCTCCTGGCCGTCCAGCCACTGGTCGAGGGCGTCGAGGCGCCTTCGCGCGGCCAGGATCCCCCCGCTGCGCGAAGCGGGGAGGCGCTTGATCAGCGCCAGGGCCGTACGCAGGCAGTAGCGCAACGACCTCGGGAACCGGTCGTCGAAGAGCAGGAACGCGCTCACGGTCTCGCCGCTGACGCGCCCCTGTTGCTTGCGCATGTAGGCCTCGAAGCCGGAGCAGGCGCGCAGGAGCGACAGCGAGAGCGCGTTCTGCAGCAGCGGCTGGGCCTGGCTCTCGGCGGCGCCGCGGATGTGGAAGTGCATGTCCAGCGTGCGGGCGGTCTGGCCGACGCGTTCGAGCATCACGCCGAGCCACAGGAAGTCCATCGGCTCGTCGTGCATCATGGTGCTGCGCACGAGGCCGAGCGTCAGCTGGGTCGAGCGGCGGATGTGCCTGTAGACCTCGTCGCGGTCCTGCAGGTACTGCGCGGCGCCTCCCTCGCTCATGAACCAGAGGTAGAGCTCGTTGGTCGCCTCCCAGATGTCGTGGCCGATCACCTCACGGATCGAGCGCGCCCCCTCGCGCGCGGCGCGGATCGAGTTGCGGATCGACACCGGGTTGTTGGGCGCCCAGGTCATGTAGCGCTGGACCGCTTCGCCGTCGCCCGCCGCCTCCGCGCCCATCTGCCCGGCCAGGTCCGGGTACTGCCCCGACACGATCACCAGCGGCCGCCAGCAATGGAGCGGCGGCAGCTCGGCGTCGAAGGCCAGCGTGCGGGTCACCTGCAGGAGGCGCGCGCTGCTCTCGGCGCGCTCGACGTAGCGGCCGAGCCAGAAGCAGTGGTCGGCCACCCGGGAGATCACGAGGCGCCGTCCGCCTGCGCCTGAACCCAGGTGTCCTTCGAGCCGCCCCCCTGCGAGGAGTTGACCACGTACGACCCACGGCGGAGCGCCACCCGGGTCAGCCCCCCGGGAAGCACCCAGCTCCCCTGCTTGCCGGTGAGGACGAACGGTCGGAGATCGATCCGGCGCGGCTCGATCCGCCGCTCCTCGGGGACCCAGGTCGGGCAGGTGGAGAGCTCGATCCGGTGCTGGGCGATGTAGCGGCGCGGCTCCGCCTTGATGCGATCGCGGAACATCTCCAGCTCGGCGCCGCTGGCGGTGGGGCCCATCAACATGCCGTAGCCGCCTGCTTCGTCGACCGCCTTGACCACCAGCTGATCGAGGCGCTCGAGGACGTAGGCCAGGTCGTCGGGGCGCGCGCAGACCTTGGTGTCGACCTGCTCGATGATCGGCTCCTCGTGCAGGAAGTAGCGGATCAGGTCGGGGACGAAGGGGTAGATCGCCTTGTCGTCGGCGACGCCGTTGCCGGGCGCGTTGGCCAGCGTCACCTTGCCGGCCGCCCAGGCGCGCATCAGGCCCGGGACGCCCAGCATGCTGTCGGGGCGAAAGAACTCCGGATCGATGTAGGCGTCGTCGGTGCGGCGGTAGATGACGTGCACGCGGCGCGGGCCGTGCGTGGTGCGGACGAAGACCTCGTCGCCGGTGACGAACAGGTCCGACGCCTCGACCAGCTCGAGCCCCATCGAGCGGGCCAGGAAGCTGTGCTCGAAGTAGGCCGAGTTGAAGGGCCCCGGCGTCAGCACCACGATCGTCGAGCGCTCCGGGTCCTCGGGCGACACCGAGCGGAGCGTCTCGACCAGCTGGGTCGGATAGTCGTCGACGCGGCGGACGCCGATCCGATCCATCGCTGCGGGGAAGACCCGCTTGGTGATGAGGCGGTTCTCGATCACGTAGGAGACGCCCGACGGCGTCCGCAGGTTGTCCTCCAGCACGCGCAGCACCCCGTCGGGGCTGCGAATGAGATCGATCCCCGCAATGTGGATCCGCACGCCGCCCGGCGGCTTCATCCCGCGCAGCCGCGGCAGGTAGTGCTTGGATCCGAGCAGGAGACCGGCCGGGATCACCCGGTCGCGGAGCACGCACTGCTCGCCGTAGAGATCGTCGAGGAAGAGCTGCAGCGCCGTCAGCCGCTGGACCAGCCCGCGCTCGAGGCGCGCCCACTCGGCGCCGCCGATCACCCGCGGGACCAGGCAGACCGGCATCACCTTCTCGGTGCCGCGCTCGTCGGAGTAGACGGAGAAGGTGACGCCCCGCTGGGCCAGCGACAGCTCGGCGAGCGCCTGGCAGCGGGCGAACGAGTCGGCGCTCATGTTGGCGAGCAGCGCCGCCACCATGCGGGCGTGCTGGCGCGTGTCGCCCGCGGCCTCGACGAGCTCGTCATAGCTCCCCGGGAGCGCGCGATACCCGTGGAGGACCGTGGGAGCCGCCGCGCGCGGGCCGGTCTCTGTTTGATCGATCAGCACCACGGGCCATCCTAGGAAATGCGCGCGGCGCAGACCATGGCGGCGCGGCCCGTTTACGGTATTTGATCCGTCTCGAAACCTTTCATTAACCTCGGACCTCCTAAGTTGGCCGACATTCACGGAGAACCGCACGAGGCGCCCGGCGCGCCGCCGGGGGAGGCCTCCACGCGCAACGCGGCGGTGGCACCCGTCACGTCATCCGTCCCACCCTGGGACGAGATGCGGGCGCCCGACGGCGCCGTGCGCCCGCACTGGCAGGTCCTCGAGCGCGCGCTGGGCGCCTTCGGGCCCGGTGAGCTGTGGCGGCGATGGGAGCAGGCGCGCCAGCTGATCCGCCAGCACGGGGTCACGTTCAACGTCTACGGCGATCCGCGGGGGCTCGAGCGCCCTTGGCCGCTCGACCCGATCCCGGTGCTGCTGGCGGCCGACGAGTGGGCCGCGCTGGCGGCGGGCCTCGCGCAGCGGGCGATGTTGCTCGACCGGCTGCTGGCCGATCTCTACGGCCCGCGGCGCACCATCGCCGAGGGGATCGTCCCGCCGGAGGTCTTCCTCGCCCACCCCAACCTGCTGCGGGCCTGCGCCGGGTCGCAGCCGCCGGGCGGGCAGTTCCTGCACTTCTACGCCGCGGACCTGGCGCGCACGCCCGAGGGGACGCTGCGGGTGATGGCCGACCGGACGCAAGCGCCGGCCGGAGCCGGCTACGCGCTGGAGAACCGGATCGTCCTCGGGCGCGTGCTGCCGGAGGCGTTCCGCGACTCCAACACCCAGCGGCTGGCGCTGTTCTTCCGGACCCTTCGCGAGACGCTGGCCGCGCTGGCCCCGCACGGCGTGTCCAATCCGCGCATCGTGCTGCTGACCGCCGGGGCCCACAACGCCACCTACTTCGAGCAGGCGTTCCTCGCGCAGTACCTCGGCTACCCGCTCGTCGAGGGGGGCGATCTCACCGTGCGCGACGGGCGCGTGTTCCTGAAGACGCTGGGCGGTCTGCATCCCGTCGACGTCATCCTGCGCCGGCTGCGCGACGACTACTGCGACCCGCTCGAGCTGCGCCCCGACTCGCTGCTCGGCGTGCCGGGGCTCCTGCAGGCCGCGCGCGACGGGGCCGTCGCCGTCGCCAACGCGCTCGGCACCGGCGTCCTGCAGACGCCGGCGCTGATCCCGTTCCTGCCCGGGATCTGCCGCCTGCTGCTGGGCGAGGAGCTGAAGCTGGCGTCGGTGGAGACCTGGTGGTGCGGCCAGCCGGAGATCCTGGCGCACGTGCTCGCCCACCTGCCCGAGATGGTGATCAAGCCGACCTATCCCCTCGGTCCGACCGACCCCATCTTCGCCGGCCGGCTCGATCGCGGCGCGCTCGACAACCTGGCGGCCACCATCCAGGCGGCGCCGGGGCGCTGGGTGGCGCAGCGGCAGGTAGCGCCTTCGACCGTCCCGGTCATCGAGGGGGACGATCTCAGACCACGGCCGGTCGTGCTGCGCAGCTTCGTCGTCGCCGACGGAGGGCGGGGTTACCAGGTGATGCCCGGCGCGCTGGGGCTCTGCGGCGGAGCGGGGGAGGCCGACATCTCGATCGCGCGCGGCGCCCGCAGCAAGGACACCTGGGTGATCAGCGACAGCCCGGTCAGCGAGTTCTCGCTGCTGCGCCCGACCGTCGAGCCGGTCGAGCTGACCCGCGGGGGAGGCGACCTGCCGAGCCGGGTGGCCGACAACTTCTTCTGGCTCGGGCGCTACGCCGAGCGGGCGGAGGCGATCGCGCGTCTGGGGCGGATCATCTGCACGCGGCTCGCCGAGCCCCGCGATCCGCAGTTCCTGGCCGGCGACCTGGCGCCGCTGGTAGCGGCGCTCCGCGCCTTGACCATGGTCGCCTCGGGGACCGACCTCACCGCCCTGCCGCCGCAGGCCGAGGTCGCGGCCTCGAGTCGGATCATGCGCGAGGCGCTGTTCGACGAGGCTGTGTCTGGCTCGCTGATCGCCTCGGGCCGGGCGGTCGATCGGGTGGCGCGCGCCATCCGCGATCGCTTGTCCATGGATACCTGGACGGCCGTGTCGGCGCTGGCGCACGAGCTGGCCGATGCCGTGCGGGGCGGTGCCGACGAACGACCGGTCGTCCTCGGCGCCCGCCTCGATCGGGTGGTCATGATCCTGGCCGGGCTCTCCGGGCTGACCTCGGAGAGCATGACGCGCGAGGCGCCCTGGCGGTTCCTGGACATGGGCCGCCGGCTCGAGCGCGCGCTCAATACGGCGTTGATGATCGAACGGACGTTGCCCCACGCGGCGACCGACGAGGAGCTGCCGCTCTTGGAAGCGCTGCTGGCCGCGGCCGACAGCGCCATGACCTACCGGCGCCGCTACCGCGCGACGTTGCAGGTGGCGCCGGTGGTCGATCTCCTGGTGAGCGACGACCGGAACCCGCGCGCCATCGTCTTCCAGTTGGCGGCGCTGGCCGATCACGTCAGCGCACTGCCGCGCGACGCGGCGGGTGCCCGGCGTAGCCTGGAAGAGCGGCTGGCCCACGAAGTGCTCTCCGAGATCCGACTCCTCGACGTGGAGGCCGTCTGCGCGCCCGCGGACGGAGGTAGGCCGGCGCTGGGCGCGCTGCTCGCCGACCTGGTGCGCAGGTTGCAGTCGCTGTCCGATGCGCTGTTCTCCGCCTA
The DNA here is from genome assembly GCA_035546895.1 of Polyangia bacterium. Taxonomy (GTDB): domain Bacteria; phylum Myxococcota_A; class Polyangia; order Fen-1088; family Fen-1088; genus JADGRB01. The sequence goes on along the minus strand of DASZVW010000040.1, from coordinate 27,382 downwards.
TTTGACGCCGGCGACAATTTCCCGCGCGCTGGCCTCCCCGGAGATCGGCGCATGATCTACCGAGTCAAACACGTCACCGCCTACCGTTACAGCGTTCCGGTCTCCACCTCGCACCACGAGCTACATGTCCTCCTGCACGGCGGACCGTGGCAGCGGATTCGCACCGAGTCGCTGCGAGTCGATCCGGCGCCGGCGGTGCGGCGCGATCGCTTCGACTGGTTCGGCAACCGCGCCACCCACCTCGCCATTCACGAGCGTCACACCAGCCTGACCGTCACCTCCGAAGCCGACTTGGAGGTGACGTCGCCGCCCCCACCGGCCGGCGACGGAGGTCCTTGGGAGGCGACGCGTGACTGGGTGAAGGGCGCGGCCGATCCGGAGGCGCGCGCCGCGGGTGAGTGGATACTTCCTTCGCCGCACGTCGAGCTGTCGCCTGCCGCGCTCGATTTCGCGTTGGCCTCGTTCCGGCCAGGGCGGCCGCTGGTCGAGGCGGCGCAGGACCTGATGAGTCGACTTCACGCGGCGCTCGCCTACGATCAGACCGCCACCGATGTCTCGACCTCCGTCGACGACGTCCTCCGCGGCGGTCGGGGCGTCTGCCAGGACTTCGCGCACGTCCAGCTCGCCTGCCTGCGCGCGCTCGGCTTGCCGGCCCGCTACGTGAGCGGGTATCTCGCCACCACGCCGCCGCCCGGCAAGCCACGTGTCGTGGGCGCCGACGCTTCGCATGCCTGGCTGTCGGTCCGTTCGCCCCACTTCGGCCCGGCAGGCTGGCTAGACCTCGACCCCACCAACGACGTCATCCCCACCGACCGCCACCTGACGGTCGCCTACGGTCGCGACTTCGATGACGTGACGCCGATGCGCGGCGTCCTCCTCGGCGGGGGTCAACATCAACTGAGCGTCTCGGTCGACGTGGCGCCCCTGGACGGTTAGGGGCTGCGGGCCTGCCTGAACCTGGCCACCGCCGTGGCCGGCGGGTTGATGCGCACGACGCCGGCGTCGGCATCGACCACCAGGAGATCTTCGGGCCGGAGCCAGGCGTAGAGGCCGCGCACCGAGGCGAGGAGCGGCCGGCCGGCCGCGCGGACCAGCGCCGCGGGACCGCCTTCACCCGGGACGTCGCCGTCGACGACGAACGCCGAGGCGCCGGCGGCGATCGCGTAGGCCGTCGAGAAGAGGCCGAGGCGCTCGCTGGCCAGAACGGAGCCGGAAGGAAACAGCGGCCGCCCGCTCTGCGCCGCGCGCGCGCCCGCGTGGACGAGGACGCAGAGGTCTTCCATCTCCGCCGCGCGCGCGCCGAGCCATTCGGCGTTCGCCCCGTCGCCGGAGGCGCCGGAGAACGGCACCCGGGCGTAGGCGCGCGCCAGGTCGGAGAGCGCCTTGAGCGGGGCCGGGGCGGCGCAGGCCTCGGCGAGCCGGCCACGGAAGCGCTCGTCCTCGAGGATCATCGCCGACAAGGCGATCTCCGCGCGCGCCGCGCCGCCGATCAGGCCCGCCGCGCGTTGCAGCTCGCCGCGCAGTCGGTTCCAGATCGTCTCCAGGTAGGCGGTCTCCACTGGCCGCGCGGCCGTCTCGCCGCGGGCGAGCGCGGCCAGCGTCGGCAAGGTCTCGGCGCGCCCCATCGCCGCGCCGCCGACGATCGAGACACCTGCCAGCCGGACCGTCCGCCGGTCGGCGGCGGCGGCGTGCTGCCGGGCGCGCCCCTCGCCGCGCTCGAGCGCGTGGTTGATGACGGCGGCCAGCGCGCTGGCCAGCGCCACCTCCTCGGGCGTGAACGCGTTCGCCACCCGCCGCTGCAGCACCAGCACCCCGGCGGCGGCGCCGGCGCGGAGCACCGGGACCGCCAGCAGCGCCGGAAACCGCTCCTCGCCCAGCCCCGGGATGTACTTGAAGCGCGCGTCGCGATCGGCGTCGGCGACCGAGACCGGCCGCAGCCGGTCGGCCGCGAATCCGGTGATCCCCTCGCCGCGGCCGAGGTGCACGCGCCCGAGCGCCTCGGCCGGGAAGCCGACGTTGCCGCGCATGGTGAACCGCTCGCCGCCGGGCCCGTCCTCACGGACGTAGATGCTGGCCACGTCGGCGCTGGCGATTGCCGCGACGTCGCCGCACATCGCGGTCAGCACGTCCTCGAGCGGCGCCTCGCGTTCACCGAGCGAGATGAGACGGAAGATCCCGTCGAGCGTCGTGTGATCGCCGCTGTCGTGAACCTGATAGCCCCGGTTCGTCGCGCGTGCCATGTCCGCCTGCCTTCATGATAGACCCGCGACTGTTTCCGGCACCTTTCCAAACGACAAATTCGCGGTAAGCAGCCGCGCCCTTCTGACCGGATAGGCTGAGCTTTTCGTCCCAAGGTATAATTGCGGTCGTGGGCGCTCCCTCTGCTGCCGCGGTCCGAGATCGGCTGGGGCAGAGCTATGCCCTGGACCGGCTTTGGAGGGAGACGATGGGCTTGCCCGAAGGCGACACCAAGGAGAGCGCGTTGCGTGCGGTGGTGAAGGTGCTGGAGGCGGCAGGTACCCGCTACGCGCTGATCGGCGGCGTCGCCGTTCAGATCTATTCGCAGGAGCCGCGGACGACTTTGGACGTGGATCTGGCGGTGGCTCGGTTCGATGACATCCCACGGGATGCTTTAATCGAGGCGGGCTTCGTGCACGAGGGGCGGTACGAGCACAGTGACAACTGGCGGGCGCCCGGACCGCGGCCGAAGAAAGAGCGCACCGTCGTTCAGTTCTCTTCGGAGGACGTGGGGATCGAGGACGCGGTGGCGCGCGCCAAGGTGGTTGACGCCGGTGGCTACCGCTTTCGGCTCGCGTCCCCGAAGGACCTTCTCATTTTGAAGCTGGCGGCGGCGGAGGAACCGGCGCGCCGCCCGAGCAAGCGACGGATCGATCTCCTCGACATCATCAATTTGGCCGAGGAGCACCCGACCGCGGCCAAGGCGGTACCAATGCTGCGCCAGCGGGTAGAGCGGCTCAGCGCGAAGTTGCTGACGTTGGGCAGGGCACGCGGACCCGAGCGCTGAACCGAGCAGCACGACTGGGTGCCCAGCCCTGGTCCGAAACGGCTGCGGGCCGGTGGGATTTACGGCGGCAACCTCGGGTAGCTTCTCACGAAGTGAACGACCGCGGCTCCGCCGGTAAACAACTGGTTCGTGGTAACTGCTGGTGTCCTAAGTGAAATTAAGTTCTGGTCTGAGTTGAGGTAATCGCGTTTAGCCGCAATTCGCAGTGTTTGCGGCTCGTTAGAGAGACCGGAGCAGTTCCCGAAGGTTCCCGAGATAGTTCGGGCACTTCGGAAAACCCGGGGGACACCGTCGGCCGGCTGTTCGGCGCTCGGGCTCAAAACAGCCGTCGCGAGGAGCGTCCTGAAGTCACACATGGCGACGGCAACGACGGCTTCCTGAGCTGGGCTCCCGACGGCAAGCGGATTGTGTTCCGAGGAGCGAGCAAGGGCGGCAAGGGCTTGCGCATCGTAGACGTCGAAACCGCTGAGGTGAAAGTGCTGACCGAAGGCAACCAAACGGATAATTTCCCCGAGTGGTCGCCGCAAGGTGACTGGATTTGCTTCACCAGCAATCGCGAAGATCTCGACTACGAGATCTACGTCATCCGCCCCGACGGCACAGGCTTGAAGCGGCTCACTCATCTGCCGGGAAATGACGCCCACTCCAGCTGGTCGCCGGACGGAAAATGGATCGCATTTTCGTCGGGTCGCGCGGGCTTCAAAGACGAAATGGCCTTGCATCCGCACAACCCACAGTCCTACGGGGAAATCGTCGTCATGCGTCCCGACGGGTCAGAGCTTACGTCTCTAACGGACAATCCTTGGGAGGAGGCGACGCCTCGCTGGGCCCCTCTCGAGTGACGATCTCCGCAGCAGAGCCAATGATGCCGGGCGCACGATTTCGACCGGTCGGGCTTCCCTAGCGGCGAGCGCGCAGCTTCTACACGGTTGCCGTCCTTGCCGGCATCCTTTGCGCGGTTTCGCACAGTCGACGAGAAATCGGGCGAGGCGTCACGCGGATCTGACCACGGCATCGCCGTTGCAATTATCCGTGACGGAGAAAAGACGATGAACAAAGTCTTCGAGTTCATGGAGCGTCCCTTCGGTCGTGGGCTGCGGGTCGCGCTGGGCGTCGTACTCATTCATCTCGGCTTGGGAGCGAGGGGGATAGGCGGGCGTGTCGTCGCGGTCATTGGGCTTTTGCCGATAGCGATGGGACTGTGGGGGCCCTGCCTCCTTCACTTGATGATTCGCCGCGGCAAGCGTGCGTAGATCCATCGCGTGAAAGCCCGCTCATCAGGGAGATCGGGTGTCTCAGGTGAACCCGTAATCGCGAGCCGGGCGTAAGACATTGTACGAGGTCGATTGCCGTTCCTCGTAAGGTGTATGTCGCGTCGAACGAGGCGTAAGGTGAAGTCGACGATGTCGCGAACAGTGAGCCGAGATGTCGTCGCCGATGAGCGATCGTCACCTCGCAAGGCTTTGGACTGATGGCGTCGTCGTCGGATGAATGGGTGCGCGTCGTACGCGAGGGGCTCGCGGTGGCCCGCACATCCGTCTATCTTCTTCGCAAGCATCTCGACGGCGTCGGAGCAGTCGACGCCGAAGTCGAGAAACACCTCTCCCGAATAGAAGAGAGCCTGGGCCGAGCGACGCTCGCGCTAACGCCTGAACTCAAAACGACCTGAGCGCGCCGCCGTCCAATCGTTATCCGCTTCAGGCGGTCCGCCAGAGTGGCTCGGTTTCAGGTCTCCTCCGGGTCGGCCGGGCAACGCCTTCGGACGCGTCTGCGTCATCTGGCGGGCGGGGATCTCAAGCCGACCTGTGCTCGCGACGACGTGGGCGCTCAGCTCTGTCCGCCGCCTCGAACGGGACAACTGCAGGCGCGCACAGAGCCGCCAGCCGCGGCGCAATCTCGGCGGCCATCAGGCACGCATCTGGCTCGGCTGCGGCCATGGCGTGTCTCGGCATGCTGGGGTACTCGGCCTCGACGACGGACTGCACGAACACTTTGCCCCTGCCTTGCTTGATGGCGGCGACCCCAGCCTCGCCATTTCGTCCCATCCCGCTCAAGATCACGCCGATGGCGTCGGGGCCGAACGCGGCGGCGGCCGAATAGAGGAGAGGATCGCCCGCCGGGCGATGATAGTGGACCCGAGGGGCAGCGACGAGACGGATCGTTCGGCCTTGAATCAGGGCGTGGCGGTCGCCAGGTGGTACGACGTAGATCCGGCCTCTCTCGAGGCGCTCGCCGTCGACCGCGAACGCGACCGGCAAGGAGGTGGCACGTGAGAGGATCTCCGCGAGATGGCTTTTCGTTGTAGCGCCTCGGTGAATCAACACGACGACGGCCGCATCCAGATCGAGCGGCAGGTCGCGAACGATCGTCACCAAGGGCTTCAGGCCTCCCCTCGAGCCCACGATCGCGATCAGGTGTCGAGGCGGCACGTTTGTCTTGCTCACGTCAGGCTGGAGCCGTCTTCGACGGGACGTTCGCATCACATACCCCTTCTCGGTTCACAATCCGAACGGGTAGGTTTCCGGAAGGTCGGGGCTGGCTCGAATGGTCGGCCAGACCGCGTGCAAGGAATGTTCCCTTGCGCTTCGACGCCGTCGACGAGAGTGAGGGAGCGAGCGATCTGCAGAATATGCGTCGCGCTCCCCGACGCGGCGCAAACTGTGCGACTGCGTCCGGTGCCGCTCGCGCGTGGGGAGGTGCGACGCACCACCTGGCACGCGACGTGATCCTCGATGGGGCATGGCAACCGTTCACCACCATCGACCTCTTCACCGCGTCGCGCCCGTTTCGATCGCGCCCCGGCTGTCGCCGACGCCCAGCTCGCCCCCGGGGCGGAGGGCGTTCACCCGGGCGGTGGTCGTCGCCGGTGCCCTCGGGCTGATCGCCGGGGGCCTGGCGCTGCGGCGAGCGCAGACGACGAAGCTCGAGGTCGCGCGCCCCTGCCAGACCGCGATCGTGACCCGAGGCGCCTTGGATGGAGTCCTTCGCCTCCCGGGCGTCTTGCGCGCGACCAGAATGGTCCGCGTCGGATTCGAGGGCGCGGGCCGTGTCGTCGAGGTCGACGTCGTTCCGGGCGACAGGGTCGCGGCCGGGCAGATCCTGGCCCGGTTGGACGGCGACGATCAGGAGGCGGGCGTCGAGGGGGCCGCGGCGCAGGTCGCGGAGGCCGCGGTCGCCCAAGTGAAGGCAGAACGCGCGCTCGGAGACATCCTGGACGGCTTCCGCGCCGACGGCGTTGGACCCGAGGACTGGCCGGCGAACCAACTGCTCGACGGGGAAGCCGGGGACGCCCAACTGGACCTCATGCAGGCGACCGCCCGCGCCAAGCGGCGGGCCGCCGATCTGCGGCGCGCGCGAAGTGTCCTGGCCAAGCGCACCATCCGATCTCCGCTTTCGGGCGTGGTGTTGGGACGGATGATCGATGTCGGCGAAACCATCTCGGCCAGCCCGCCGGCACCGCCGCTCTTCGTGATCGCGGCAGACCTCCGCGGGCTGCGGCTCGAGGTCCAGGTCGACGAGCGGTACGTGACCTCCATCCGGCCCGACGACGCGCGGTTCACGACCCCGGCGTTCGGCCGCGACGAGCTCACTGCCTCGGTGCGCGAGATCGTGCCGCTCGTCGACGCGGTCCGCAGCCCCGCTTACTACACCGTCGTCCTCTCGGTCCCCAATCCCGAAGGTCGACTCCATGTCGGCATGTCCGCGCTGGTGGAGCTTTCCGCGACCAGTCCGGCGGACGCGTTGGCTGTGCCCGAGGCGGCCGTCGAGTACGGGGCGCCCGTCGGATTCACGCCCTTCGTGAGCGGGACGCGTCCGCAGGGGCAGGCGGCGTCGATCTGGCTCACGGACGAAAGAGGACGCCCTTACCGGAAGGCCGTCGAGGTCGGGGTCCTGGACGGGGATCTCATCGAGATCCGGAGCTTCGACCTCGAGCCTGGAATGGTGGCCGTCAGCGATCGTTCGCCGACCACCTGCCTCGTCCGACCGCCGGTCTCGCCGTACGGCGCGGGCGAACCGTAGGTGGGTCAAGCCGGTTCGCGCCATCGACCGCGGGGCGGCGCGCGCTGTGGTGCAGGTTCGTTCAGCCGCCCTCACCGTCGGTCAACAGCGCGTCGACCTCGGCGTCGAGCAGGATCTGCTCTTCTTCATCCATGTCACGCAGCAGGAGATCGATGAAGCGCCGGATGCCCTGAACGAGCTCCTCGCGCGAAGGTCCGGTCTGTCCGATCTCCGCGATGGCGGCGGCGAGGGTGGCGCGCTGATGCTCGTGGTCCCGTTCGATCTCGGCGTGCAGCTCCGGGCCGCGACCGATGACGTCACTCAGTGCGGCTTCGAGGGTGCTCTCCTCGAAACGCATGTGCTCGTCGAGCCGCGCATAGAGGGCCCGGGCCTCGGCGCGGACTGACTCGATCGCCGATGCGCTGGCCGAGCCGAGATGCAATAGCTCACCGACCTTCGCGGTCAGGGTCCGCAGCTCGTCGTGCTGGGCCAGGATGGCGTTCCGGGCCTCGCTGGAGAGGCTGACGCGCTTCGATGAGTCGTTCATGATCGATACCCCACGGTCTGCGCGAACAGGACGCGTTGGTGTTTCCCGAGTCGCAGGCGTCTGGCCAGGGCGCGCCGGTCGCAGTTGTGGAACCAGCAGGCCAGCCCCTCGGCGGCCGCGAACAGGTAGACGTTCCCGGCGATGACGCCGGTGTCGACGTAATAGTAGGACTTCTGCACCTCGGGGTCGTGCAGACCGGGCTCTTCGAAGCCGGAGGTGTGCTCCAGCTTGCCGAGGTCGACGACGAAGATCAGCTGCACGGGCGCGTCCGGCGACAGGAGCGGTTGGTGGGGCGTGTAGGCCAGCAGGCGGAGATCCTCGTTGGTGACGGGCACCAGCAGGTGGTAACGGGTGTCGAAGCGATAGGCCCCGTCCTCGAGGGCGACGTAGACGTCGACCTCCTGGGAGTTGCTGGCGGACGCCGCCGTGACGCCGGGAGCGCCGAAAGGGCCGCGCTTGCGATTCACGCCGCAGGCCGCGAAGAGGACGTTGGAGAGGAGCTGTGCGCCGAGTTGGCGGGCGCCGATCGAGCGGGTGGTTCGTCGCCGCCGAAGCGCGTCGGCGATCGAGCCGAACGGCGCCAGGCTCGGCTTCGGAAGGCGGATCGGCGATCGGGTGTCGGGCATCGGGCAGAGCGCCGTCGTCGTTTTGGAGGCGCCGTTGCGCGGGGAAGGTCGCATCTCGGTCGCTTACGGAGCATCCGCCGTGCCGGCGCAGAGGCGGCTCAACGTCGTGCGGAACCGCGAAAACTTTGCGGGAGAGGTCGGCACCCATGCACCGATTGCTGGCGTCGTTCGATGAACCTCCGCTCGGGGGAGGGCATTTGCTGGCACAGGCGCTGCAACGTTGCTGCTCGGAGCCGCTATGAATTTCGACAATCTGAAGCTGATCCTGGTCCCGACCGATTTTTCCGAGGCGTCCGCCGTGGCGATGCGGACCGCGGTCCGGATGGCGCAGGCATTTCATGCCGCGATCGAAGTCTTTCACGTCGACCCGGACCCTGCGCTGCTATTGCCACCGCCGGTGGACGTCGTGTCCAGACCGATCGCGGTCGAACGTGTGGTGGCACGGACGGCCGAAAGGCTCGAGCGGGTGGTGGCCGAGGTGCGGCGGGCGGGCGTCTCCTGCACCAGCGCCTCGGAGTTCGGGCGGTCCTCGACGAGTATCATCGAGAGGGTGCGCCGCAGCGGCGCTGGCCTCATCGTGATGGGGACGCACGGGCGGCGCGGTCTCGCTCACGCCTTCATCGGGAGCGTCGCCGAGAAGGTCGTCGAGCACGGCGAGTGCCCGGTCCTGGTGGTCCCCGCGAGCGGCTCGGCGTAGAGGAGATCCATGGTGCGCGCGCGGGTCGAACGGTCCGTGACCGCCGGTGTCGGCTCGAAATCATTTCGCGCCCAGCGTCACCGGATCGGCCGCGGGAGTTGGCTGCGCGCGGCTGTGCTCGGCGCGGACGACGGCGTCGTCTCGACGGCCAGCCTGGTCATCGGCGTGGCGTCGGCGTCGGCTTCGAAGGGAGCCGTCTTGGTCGCCGGCGCCGCGGGTCTGGTGGCCGGCGCGCTGGCCATGGCGGCGGGCGAGTACGTGTCCGTCTCGTCGCAACGAGACGTCGAGGAAGCCGACGTCGCCCTCGAGCGCCGTCAGCTCCGCGAGGATCCGGCAGGCGAGCTGGCGGAGCTGACGGACATCTATCTGAAGCGGGGCCTCGGGCCCGAGCTGGCTCGGAAGGTCGCCGAGCAGTTGAGCTCACAGGATCGTCTCCGGGCCCACCTGCGAGATGAGCTCGGGCTGCGTGAGTCCTTGCGGGCGCGGCCCCTACAGGCGGCGGGTGTGTCTGCCCTGAGCTTTGCCTCGCTGGCCGCGGTTCCCCTCTTGACCTTCGCGATCGCGCCCGTTCCTCTCCGGTCGATCGGGGTGGCGTTGGTGTCTCTCGCGGGGCTGGCGGCGCTGGGCGCGTCGGGCGCGGCGCTCGGAGGGGGGCCGCGTTTGCGCGCCGCTCTCCGCGTCCTGATCGGCGGTGGGCTGGCGATGGCCGCCAGCGCGCTGATTGGCAAGCTTCTGGGCGCCATTGGTCTGTGAAGTCGGCTCGACTCACAAATCGGCGGTCGTCCCGGCTTCCGAGAGGTCGGTGCGCCGATTGCATCTCCGGATGCCATGACCAACAGACCCCACACGAACGCCAGCCTCGAAAGCGAGCTGCGAGCCATCAACGAGCAGGTCCTCGCGATGGGACACCTCGTCGACGCGCACGTGAGCGACTCGGTTCGCGCCTTCGTACAACGGGACGTGGAGCTCGCGGGCCGCGTGATCGACGCCGACAGGGCGGTGAACCAGATGGAGCTCGCGGTGGACGAGCAGTGCATCCGCGTTCTGGCGCTCTACCAGCCCGAGGCGTCGGACCTGCGCTTCGTGGCGTCGACGCTCAAGATGGTGACCGACCTCGAGCGGATCGGGGACCTGGCGGTGAACATGGCGGAGGGCGTCCGGTTGCTCGCCGGACAGCCGCCGCTGCCCGCGGCGTCGGCCATCCCGGGGCTGGCCGAGAGGGCGCAGGAGCTCTTGCGGGAGGTGCTCGACGCCTTCGTCGCCAATGATGCGGCCGAGGCGGCGGAGATTCTGGCCAATGCTGCGGCTCTCGGGGAGCCCGTGCGCCGGCTCTGCGCCGAGGTGAAGACGGAGATGGAGTCCGCTCCAGAGGCGATCGACCGCGGCGTGGCCCTTCTTCTCTTCGCCCAGCGGATCGAGAGGATGGCCGATCACGTGGCGAACATCGCCGAGATGACCATCTATCACGTCCGTGGTCAGGACGTCCGCCACGCCCGCTCGGTCTAGCGGGACGGCGCTTCGGGGGCGGAATTCCGTCCCCAGGCGACGTTGGCCCACAAACGCTCGTGAACCAGGTACGCCACCGTCGTGTAGACGTTGCTCGCGATCGTGAACCCGACGGCCACTGACAGCCTGTGCGTGAAGAGGTAGAGCGCGGCGAAGTCCAGCGAGACGATCAGCAGCCGATAGGTGATCGCCTTCAGGGTCGACCGGGCGAACGTCTCGTCGGCCGGCGGGCGGAGGCGCCGGGTGTGCGTCAGCAACCTGCCGTGGAGCGCCGCCCGGTACATCGCTTCACTTCCCGCCGGCGGCCCCGCCGCCGGCATTCCACCAGCCGCCGCCGAGGGCTACGAAGAGCGCGACCGTGTCCTCCAGCCGCTGCGCCTGCACCTGGATGAAGCCGAGGCGGCTCTGGAGGTACTGGGCGTTTGCGGTCAGGACCTCGAGGTAGCTCACCAGCCCGGAGTCGTAGTTGATCTGCACCAGTCGGAAGGCATCGCCGGCGCTCTTGACGGCGGCCTCCTCGGCGGCGAGCGCGTCGCCGTCGTACTGCAACGCCCGGAGGCCGTCCGCGATCTGCTGGAAGGCGCCGAGCACCGTCTGCCGGTAACTGGAGAAGGCCTGGTCGCGGGCGTCGATCGCCGCCTTGCGCTGGTAGTAGAGGGCCCCGCCGTGGAACAGGGGTTGTGTCAGACCGCCGAGGACGCTCCAGAACATGCTGTTGCTGGAGCCGAAGCCCCCAGCCGTCGTGCTGTTGAGGCCGTAGCTCGCGCTGAGGGTCACGTTCGGCAACATGGCGGCGGTGGCGACGCCAATCTGCGCGGTGCTGGCATGGAGCTGAGCCTCGGCGACCAGGACGTCGGGCCGCTGCCGGACGAGCGCGGCGGGGAGGCTGACCGGGATCTCCGTCGGGAGCGCCAGGGCGGCGAGCGGGATGGCCGGCGGGCACCAGTCGCCGGGCAGTCGGCCGGCGAGCGTCGCGATCAGGTGCTGCGCCTGCTCGATCTTCTGGGCCAGCGGCGGCAGGGTCGCCCGGGTGAGCGCGATCTGGCTCTCCAGGCTGAGCACATTGGAGTAGGGGACCGTTCCCGCCTCGGCCTGCGCGTGGCCGAGGTGCACCTGGTCCTCCTCCAGGCGGAGCAGCTCGTTGGTGGCGTCGATCTGGGCCTGGTACGCAGCCGCGGCGATCACCGCGTTGACGATGTTGCCGGCGATCATCTCGTAGGCGCCAATCATTGTGTAGCGCTGGGCGTCCACCTGCGCCCGCAGGGCCTCTACCGTTCGCCGCTGGCCGCCCCAGACGTCGAAGGCGTAGCTCACCGTTCCCGAGAGCGTAAAGAGGTTGAACACGCTCGGCGCGGCCGCCGATCCGAAGCGGGCCGGGCTGAACTTCTGCCGCGAGGCACCTCCGCTCAGATCCGCATCGGGGAAGAACACGCCGTAGCCGGCGCGCAACGTGTCCTGCGTCTTCCGCAAGGTCGCCTCTGCGGCGTCGAGCGTCGGATTGTGGGCGAGCGCGTCGGCCACGATGGCGTCGAGCTCCGGCGCGCGAAGCAGCCGCCACCAGTCCGGCGTCAAAACGTTCGACGCCGCGATCTGTTGACTCTGTCCGGCCGCCATCGGCGTCGCCCCGAATGACTCCCCAACCGTGTAACCCTTGCTCTTGGGCGCCTCGGGGCGGACGTAGGTCGGGCCGACCGCGCAGCTCGCGAAGGCGAGTGCGGAGACGACCGCCGCCGGCGGCTTAAGTCTGGCCGACATAGACGTCCACCAGTTGGCCGGGGTAGATGTCCACCCCCTTCGGGGGGGCGAAGCGGAAGATGACCGGGAGGACGCGCAGGTCAACGCGCTCGGTCCGCTCGTTGGAGAGCTGGATCTTGGGCGAGACGTAGGGTTGAACGCGGACGAACTCCAGTGGCACGCTCACGCTGGTCCCGCGGACGAACATCTTGGCCTCCATCTTGTCGGTGGGGGGAAGGCGCGGGATCAGGATCTCGTCGATGTAGCAGCGGACACCGAGGAACGAGCGGCCGTTCCCCATCACCGCGACCGGGCCGAAGGTCTGCGTGTAAGTGTCGTACACGCCCTGTGGCGAGACGTAGCTGCCGACGGCGGTGTTGATCGACAGGACGACGCCGTCGGCCGGAGCGCGCACGGTGTACTTGGCGAGCAGCGCCGTCGACGACGCGGCCGCCTTGGCCAGCGCCTCGGCCTGCTTCTCCTGGTTGCGGACGTCGTACTTCCAGGCACCGGCTTTGGTCAGCTCGTACTGGCGGCCGACCACCTCCAGGTTGGCGCGCGCCACCTTGGCGGCGTTCTGGGCGTTGTCGTAGGCGTCTTTGCTGACGGCGCGCGGGTCGAGCTTGTAGGCGCGCGCCTGCTTCTCCAGCTGGTCTTCGCTGCTCTTGAGGTTGGCGCTTGCCATCTCCACCTGGGCGTGCGCCACGTCCAGGTTTTCCCGGCGGGGCTGTGCCCTCAGCTCCTCCAGCAGCGCCTGCGCGGCGGCCGCCTGCGCCTCCTGCTGCGCGACCACGGCGCGTTGCACGGTGTCGTCGATGACGAAGAGCGGCGTCCCCTGGGTGACGGTGGCGCCCTCCTTGACCAGCACCTTGATGATCGTCCCCGGCACCTCCGGGTAGAGGTTCACGTTCTCGCCGTGCTCCTGGTAGCTCTCGACGATGCCGTTGGCGTAGATCCCCTGCCCGTAGGGGTTCGGCGCGGGGTTGAAGGCCGGCGGCAGCGGGTGCTTGGGCCTCGCGTAGACGTAGGCGCTGACGAGCCCGGCCAGGACCCCCAGCGCGACCAGCCCGAACAGGATGCGGTTACGCACGATGCTCTCCCTTCTCGATTTCGGTGATGCGGCCGTCCTCCATCCTCACGATGCGGTCGGCGTACTCGTAGATGCGGCTGTCATGGGTGACGATGAGGATGCAGCGGTGATCGTTGAGGATGTCCTTCTTCACAAACTCGACGATCTTCCTGCCCGTGTCGCCGTCGAGCGACGCCGTCGGCTCGTCGAAGATGAGGACGTCGGGCGCGCTCACGATGGCGCGGGCGATCGCCACCCGCTGCTGCTCGCCGCCGGAGAGCTTGCCGGGCGGCAGGTCGGCGCGGTCGTCGAGCCCGACGATCTCGAGCACGCGCCTCCCCTCGCGGAGCGCCTCGTCCCAGGGGCGCCGCTTGAGGACCAACGGCACCGCGACATTCTCGACCGTCGTGAGCCGCGGAAAGAGGTGGTAGTCCTGGAAGACGAAGCCGACGGTGTGCAGCCGGAAGTCGGCGATGCGGTTGTCGTCGAGGCTCCAGACGTCGACGTCCTCGACGCGCACCGTTCCGGCGTTCGGGCGCAGGATCCCCGAGATCATGCTGAGCAGCGTGGTCTTGCCGCTGCCCGAGGGGCCCACGATGTACAGCATCTCGCCGAAGGCGGCGGCGAGGCTCACCTCACGGACGGCGTAGTTCTTCGCGGCACCTTCTCCGAACCACTTCGACAGTCCCTCGGCCCGAATCGCGTCGCTCGCCATGGTCAGCTCCGGAAGATCTCGAAGGGTTCGATCTTCAGCACCTTGCGGACGGCGATGTAGCTGGAGATCCCGGCGATCACCAGCACCATGCCGAACGCCACGCCGAGGTTGCCGAAGGTGATGACCGAGGCGTAGTCGGGGAGCCGTAGCTTGGCGACCGCGATGAGCAGCGCGCAGAGCCCGATCCCGAGGCCGTACCCCGCGATGGCGGTGACGCCCGCCTGAAGCAGGATCATCGCCACCAGCTCGTTTCGCTTGGCGCCGATGGCCTTGAGCGCCCCGAACTTGTCAAGGTTCTCGAGCGTGAAGGTGTAGAACGTCTGCCCCGAGATCGAGAGGCCGACGATGAAGCTGATCAGCGTCATGATGAGGATGTTCATCCCCATCCCCGTCCGGTACTTGTAGAAGGTGGTGATCTTGTCAATGAACTCTTGCTCGGTGAGCGCCTCGTAGCCGAGCTTGGCGACCTCCTGCTTGATGTGCGGGACCGTCCGGTCGCTCGTCGGCTCGACGAGGATGTAGGAGACGGTGTAGCGCATCGACGGGATGTACTGGACCGCCCGACTGAAGGTCGTGTAGAGCGTCGGGATCCCGAACAGGCCGCTGGCGGGGACCTTGGCCAGGCCGACGATCACGCCGCGGTTGTCGTTGATCTCGAACTCGGTGCCGATCTTGGGGTTGTCGAGCTTTGGGAGCTCCTCGTCGGCGACGACGATGAAGCCGTTCTCCGCGTAGATGTCCTCGATGCGGCCATCTATCAGCTTGGGGCGTCCGAACAGGCTGGTGTCGTCGAGCCCCAGCACCGTCACTGCCTGATAGGCGCCGCTCCGCAACCGCGCGAGTCCGGCGCCCGAGTAGAGCGGCACGGCGTAGCGGACGCCCGACATGCTGCGGACCGCATCGAGCACGTAGTCGGGCATCGGGATGCTGCTGGCCACGTTCGTGACCGCACGATCCATCACCCACATCTTGGCGCCGGTGTTGGTGACCGTCGCCGAGGCCTTCAGCATCATCCCGGCGAACATCGAGGTCACCTGGATCATCAGGAACACCGCGAAGGTGATCCCCATCAGCAGCGCGGCGAACTTCCCCTTGTCGTTGACCAGGAGCTTGTAGGCGATCTTGAGAATTCCGCGCACGGTCTCGACCTATTCAAGCGACGGGCCAGGCAGAACCATCGGGCCTAACCCGCCTGTCCGCGCAAAACCTGCGCGAGTCGCAACGAGCCCCGCAGAAGTTGCTTCGCACGCTCACGACACATCTGGGGACTCAGCGGACGCCGGCGTCGGCGGGCTGTTCGAGGTCGACGGGGCCGGGACCGGCGGGAGGCGGGGGCTGCTGCGCCGCCGTCTTCTGTTCTTTCCGCTGCTTCAGCTCGCGCGCCGCTTCGAATCCCCACCGGTCGTCCTCCTCCTCGAGGTGAAGACCAGCGGCGGCGCGCTGAGCTGCGACCTTGTCGGGCGCGGAGTCAGGGACGCGCGGCGCTGATTCGGGACGCGCCCGGGGCGCCGTCGCGCAGCCGGAGAGGAGTGCAACCCCGACGCAGACAATGCGCAGCAGCGGCTTGGAGGTTTTCATGCTTCTCGACGAGGCAAGATCCTGGCCACGTGCAGTGGCGCAACGCTTGCACTCGAACGGCTCGATGCCAACTCCTCCTCCGGCGCAAGCAGACGGGCGCACGACGGGCCTGGCCCACGACGTCCTCAAGCAGGCGAAGCAACACCCGCTCGATCCCTTCTTCCGCCCCCGCTCGGTGGCGGTCATCGGGGCCAGCGAAACGCCCCGCAGCGTCGGGCGAACGTTGCTCCACAACCTGATCTCCAGCCCCTTTGGCGGCACCGTCTATCCGGTCAACCCGAAGCGCGACAGCGTGCTCGGAATCAAGGCCTACCGTTCGATCGCCGACGTGCCGGGCGCGGTCGACCTGGCGGTCGTCGTGACCACGGCCGCCACAGTGCCTAAGGTGATCGGCGAGTGCGTGGACCGGGCGGTACCCGCTGCGGTGATCATCTCTGCCGGCTTTCACGAGACAGGTCCCGCCGGCGCCGAGCTGGAGCGGCAGGTGCGCGCGGAGGCGCAGCGGGGCGGGATGCGGGTCGTGGGTCCGAACTGCCTCGGCGTGATGAGCCCGCTGACGGGGCTCAACGCCACCTTCGCCGCCGGCATGGCCCTCTCGGGGAACGTGGCCTTCCTCAGCCAGAGCGGCGCGCTGCTGACGGCGATCCTCGATTGGAGCTTGCGCGAGCGCGTGGGGTTCAGCGCCTTCGTGTCGCTCGGTTCAATGCTCGATGTCGGTTGGGGCGACCTCATCGACTACCTGGGCGACGATCCACGGACGCGCGCCATCGTGCTCTACATGGAGTCGATCGGCGATGCGCGGGCGTTCCTGTCGGCGGCGCGCGAGGTGGCGCTCACGAAGCCGATCATCGTCATCAAGGCGGGCCGTTCGGCGGCGGCCAGCAAGGCGGCCGCCTCGCACACCGGCGCGCTCACCGGGTCCGACGAGGTGCTGGACGCCGCCTTCCGGCGCAGCGGGGTCCTGCGGGTCACCGACATCGGCGACGTCTTCCGGCTGGCGGACGTTCTCGGCCGCCAACCGCGGCCCCGGAGCGGGCGGCTGACCATCGTCACCAACGCGGGGGGCCCCGGCGTCCTGGCCACCGACGCGCTGGTGGCGGGCGGGGGCGAACTGGCGGCGCTCTCCGGCGAGACGCTCGCTCGCCTCGACGCGATCCTGCCGGCCGCCTGGAGCCACGCCAACCCGCTCGACATCCTGGGCGACGCCGATCCGGCGCGCTACGCGAGCGCGCTGCAGCTCGCCGCGGACGACGGCGCCAGTGACGGGCTGCTCGCGATCCTCACGCCGCAGGACATGACCGATCCGACGCTCACGGCGGAGGCGCTCGCCAAGCACGCGCACATCGAAGGGAAGCCGGTCCTGGCGAGCTGGATGGGGGGCGCCGACGTGGCGGCCGGGGCCGACATCCTCAACCGCGCCGGGAT
The DNA here is from genome assembly GCA_035546895.1 of Polyangia bacterium. GTDB lineage: Bacteria > Myxococcota_A > Polyangia > Fen-1088 > Fen-1088 > JADGRB01. The sequence continues at coordinate 10,461 of DASZVW010000040.1, read as the reverse complement.
CCCGAGCTTCCAGTTCCCCGACGACGCGGCGCGGACCTTCTGCCAGATGTGGCGCTACGCCTACAACCTCCGCGGCCTCTACGAGACGCCGGTGCGGCAGCCCGACGGCGAGACGCAGCCGGCTGGCGCGCGGGCGATCATCGGCGCAGCGCACGCCGAGCGGCGGACCCTGCTCGATGAGCAGGAGTCGAAGGCGCTGCTCGCCAGCTACGGGATCCCGGTGACCCCGATCCGGGTCGCGCGCGACGAGGCGGAGGCGGTAGAGGCGGCGCGAACGTTGGGGTTCCCGGTCGCGGTGAAGCTCTGGTCGCGGACGGTGACCCACAAGACCGACGTGGGGGGCGTCCGACTCGGACTCGGCGACGCAAATGCCGTGGCAACCGCCTTTCGCGGCATCCGGGAGAGCGTGACGGCGAAGGTGGGGGCCGGAAGCTTCCTCGGCGTGACGGTGCAGCCCTGCGTCGAACGGCACGGCGGCTACGAGCTGATCCTGGGGAGCAGCATCGACGCGCAGCTCGGGCCGGTGATCTTGTTCGGCACCGGCGGCGAGCTGGTCGAGGTGTTCCGGGATCGCGCGCTGGCCCTGCCGCCGCTCAACACCACGCTGGCCCGGCGCGCCATGGAGCAGACGCAGATCTACCAGGCCCTGCGGGGCGTCCGCGGCCGGGCCTCGGTCGACCTCGAGGCGCTCGCAGCCCTGTTGGTTCGCTTCGGCGACCTCGTGATCGAGCAGCCGCGCATCCGGGAGATCGACGTCAACCCATTGCTCGTGTCCGCCGGCGAGCTCGTGGCCCTGGACGCCCGCGTGGTCCTGGCCGATCCCGACACGCCGGACGAGCGCCTGCCGAGGCCGGCCATCCGGCCCTACCCGGCGGCGTACGTCTCGCACGGCGAGCTGCGCGACGGTTCGCCGATCGCGATCCGTCCGATCCGACCCGAGGACGAGCCGGCGATGGTCGCTTTCCACCAGACGCTGAGTGAGCAGAGCGTCCGCATGCGCTACCTGGCGGGGCTCGAGCTCGGCGAACGGACCGCCCACGAGCGGCTGGTCCGGATCTGCTTTACCGACTACGACCGCGAGCTGGCGCTGGTGGCCGAGCGGCAGTCCCCGGGCCAGCGGCAGATCATCGCGCTTGGCCGCCTGAGCCGCGAACGCATACGGGGTGCGACGGGGGCCGAGTTCTCGCTCCTGGTGGCCGATCCCTGGCAGGGGCAGGGGGTGGGGGGCCAGCTCCTCTCGCGCCTGGTCGAGGTCGCTCGGCAGGAGGGCCTCGCACGGATTTACGCCGACGTCCTGGAGGCCAACGTACACATGCAGCGCCTCTGTGCCCGGCTCGGATTCACCGTGGGCGCCGCGGAAGACGGCGTGATCCGCGCAGAAAGGAAGATCTGAGCATGAAGCGGACCGTCATCGTTTCGTCGGCCGTGTTGGGCTGCGCCCTCGTGGTCGCCCTCCTCCTCCGCCCCTCGCACACGATCCCGCGGGGTCCCGGAGCTCGCGGCGTCCGACCGGATCTCGCCGGCGATTCGCCAGGTCGTCGCCAGCAAGATGCGGCGCCACGCCGAGCAGGTACCCGAGCTCGTGTCGAGGGTGGTGGTCCTGGACTACGATGGCGCGGCAAAGGTGGCGGGGGAGATCTTCGACGAGCCAGGGATCGCCCGTCCGCTGGCTGGAGACGAGCTCAACGCCGTCCTGCCGGAGCGGTTCTTCGTCCTGCAGGATGCTCTCCGGAGCGGCGGCCAAAGCTCCGAGCCGACGGATGAGCCCGGTCATCTGATTTCCCGGGCTCAGGGTCGCGCGCGCCTGCGGCGGACCACCTCGACGTGCGCCTCGATCTGCACCTGGTCGCCGACCACCACCCCGCCGACGTCCAGATCCTGGTTCCAGCGAAGCCCGAAGTCCCGCCGATCGAGGCGCCCTTTCACCGAGTAGACGGCACGCTCGTTCCCTTCGCGGTCGAGGTGCTCGTCGCGCTGGAAGATCTCCAGATCGACGTCGCGTTCGGCGCCGTGCAGGCGGAGCCGGCCGCGGACCACGGGGTTGCCGGCGTCGGGCAGCCGGATCTCGGTGCTGGCGAAGACAGCGCGCGGGAAGCGCGCGACGTCGAAGAACTCGGCCGACCGGACTTGGGCGTCGCGCGCGGGATCGGCCGTGTCGATGCTGGCGAGATCGACCCACACGCGCACCCGAGACCGGGTGGGATCGACCTCGTCGAGGGTGATGGTCCCGCCCCAGCGGGTGAACGTTCCCTTGATCTCGTGCACGACGACGTGCCGGAGCCAGAAGCTGAGCGCGGAGCGCTCGCCGTCGATGCGCCAGTCGTGCTCGCGCAGGGGCGGCGTCTTGCCGGCCGCCAGGGCTCGCCGCAGGTGGGCGCCCGTGACCTTCCCGAGCTGCCGGGCCGCCCAGGGATAGAGGAGCAGCTCCTCCCGCGCCGCGTGGGTCCGCAGCTCGCCGATGAAGTCTCTCACCTGCTCGGGTCTGAGGCTGTGCAGATCGAGGTCGATCGCCTGCGTCAGGAGGTGCTCCCGGATCCGTACGTGCTGGTCCAGGAGCTCGCGCGCCGCCTCCGGTTCGGACTGGCCGAAGAGCGGCAGGACGTGAGCCTCCTCGGCGTCGAGGTGGGCGAGGAGCTCCCGTTCGAACCTCTGCCACAGCTCCCGCAGATCCTCCGGATCGTAGTAGGTGGAGGCGGCGACGACCGACTCGAACGACTTCTCTAGCCGCCGGTGATCGCCGCCCAGGATCGTCTGGATCGATTCTTCGAGGTTTGAACGCTCTGTGGTGATGGTCGACATGGTCATTCGCCTCCTGGCGCCTCGAGCAGCTCGTGCAGCGCCTGTAGTGCGTCGATGGTGGTGAAGACGCCGACCACCCGCTCGCCATCGCTGACCACCGCCGACCCGAGCTTGCGCGCGATCATGGTCTCGACCGCCTCGCCGATCGGCGCGTCGGGCGCCACGGTGAAGACGTCCTCGACCATCGCCTCTTCGACGCGAACGTCGGTCGGGTTGACGCCGGGGAGCGACTCCACCAGGAAGAGGTCGCGTTCGGAGAGCAGGCCCACCACCCGGCCGCCGTCCAGGACCGGCAGGTGGCGCACGTGCCGGTCCACCATCAGGCGACGGGCGGTGGACAGAGAGCGGGTCCGCCCGATGGTGTGCGGGGCGGCGGTCATGTACTGGCGCACGACGGGGAATTGGAGTGTGGGGCGTTGGGCGGTCACGGCCCGAGGTAACGCAACCTCGATGCCAAGCTAGGGGATGCGGAGTTCGTGCGGCGGGCGCGCACTTTCTGCGCGCGCGGGCGGCATCGACGAAGTGGATGCGGACTTTCCATTCGCCGGGCCGGGCTTTCGATGGGAACGCGGGTTGCACAGCGAGAGAGGGAACCCATAGGAGGCCCCCATGTTCTCTCGCGCGCTCGCCATCCTCATCGCCCCCTGGTTGCCCACCGCGGCGCTGATCCTCTCCCTCGGCCCCGCCCACACGGCCAACGACCTGATCGCCGGTTCGCTGGCGGTCGTCCTGTCGGCGTTCTCGCTGGCCGGCCGGCGTGTCACCGTCGCGGTCGGCATGGTCGCCGGCTGGGTGGCGTTGACCGGGTTCATTTTCCCCTCGACGCTGCTGGAGAAGGTCGTCGCGGTCTCCTGGGGCGTCACCATGTTCACCTGCGCGGCGGGACCCTTCAGCGCGTCGCCCCGCGTCCACCGGCTCGTGTCGCTTCCCGCTACGCCGCCGGCGTCGGTTCCGGAAGAGGGCGGGATTCCCCTGGCGGCTTAGTCGTCCGGCGGGCGTTAGGATTCGCGCGTGAGCGGCGGGGAGAGCGACACCTTCTGGGCGCAAGCGCCGGCCGAGGTGCTCGAGTGCCTGGGGTCGGCAGCCTCGGGGCTGGGGCAGGAGGAGGCGGAGCGCCGCCTCCACGAGAGGGGTCCCAACTTGCTGGTTGCGCGCCGGCGGACCGACATGCCGGCGCTGATCGTCGGCCAGCTCGGGAGCCCGATCGTCCTCATCCTCCTCGCGGCGACGGTGCTGGCGTTCTTTCTCGGCGACGCCAGCGATGCCGGCATCGTGCTGGCCATCGTGGCGGCCTCGGCGACGCTGGGCGTCTGGCAAGAGCACGGCGCGTCCCAGGCGGTCCAGCGCCTCCTGGCCCAGGTCGCGACCCGGGCGCAGGTGGTGCGGGACGGCCGGACGTGCGAGGTCCCGATCGCCGAGGTGGTCCCCGGCGACGTCGCCTTGCTCAGCGCCGGCCGCAGCGTGCCTGGTGACGGCGTCCTCTTGGAGGCGCGCGATCTCTTCGTCTCCGAGGCGGCGCTGACCGGCGAGAGCGAGCCGGCCGAGAAGGCGCCGGGCCCCAGCGCCGCGGAGACGCCGCTCGCCCGACGGACGGGCGCGGTGTTCCTCGGGACCCACGTCATCAGCGGCGCCGCGCGGATGGCCATCGTCAGGACGGGGCCGCGGACGGAGCTGGGGCGCGTCGCGGCCCACGTCGCCACCCGCGCGCCGGAGACCGACTTCGAGCGGGGGCTGCGGCGCTTCGGCTACCTCCTGATGGAGGTCACGCTGTTGCTCGTGCTCGGCATCTTCGCCGCCAACGTGGCCTTCCATCGGCCGGTGCTCGAGTCGCTGATGTTCTCGCTGACGCTGGCGATCGGCCTGACGCCGCAGCTCCTGCCGGCCATCGTGGCGGTCAACCTAGCCCGCGGCGCCTCCCGTATGGCCGCCGAGAAGACCATCGTCCGCCGGCTGGCCTCGATCGAGAACCTCGGGAGCATGACCGTCCTCTGCTGCGACAAGACCGGCACCTTGACCGAGGGGCGGCTCACCTTCGAGGGGGCGGTCGACGCCGAGGGCGGGGAGAGCGCGCGGGTGCGCCGGCTCGCCTTCCTCAATGCGGCTCACGAGACCGGCTACGCGAGCCCGCTCGACGAGGCGCTGCGGGGGCTGGCAGTCTGCCCGGTCGAGCCGGCGCAGAAGCGCGACGAGATCCCCTTCGACTTCGTCCGCCGCCGCCTCTCGGTGCTCCTCGACGTCGAGGGCGGTCTGCTCGTCACCAAGGGGGCGGTCGCCACGGTGCTGGAGGCCTGCGAGAGCGTCGAGACCTCCGCCGGCGTCGTTCCCCTCGGCGGCCGGCGCGACACGATCGAGGCCGAGTTCAACCGGTCTTGCGAGGACGGCCTGCGCGTCATCGCGGTGGCCTATCGATCTCTCCCCGGAACCGCGCGCGTCACCCGCGAAGACGAACGCGGGATGACCTTCGCGGGGCTGGTCCGCTTCCACGACGCGCCCAAGCCCGACGTCCGGGCGGCGCTGGACGAGCTCGGGAGCCTGGGTGTCACGGTGAAGATCGTCACCGGCGACAACGCGGTAGCCGCTCGGGCGCTCGCTCGGGCCATCGGCTTACCGAACGCGGTCATCAAGACCGGGGCCGAGCTGCGGACGGCGGCGGCGTCGGCGCTCCCCGCGCTGAGCCGCACGGTCGACATCTTCGCGGAGGTCGAGCCCACCCAGAAGGAGCAGATCGTGGCGGCGCTGCGCCGATCGGGCCAGGTGGTGGGGTTCATCGGCGACGGCATCAACGACGCGCCAGCGCTCCACGCCGCCGACGTGGGGATCTCGGTGGCGGGCGCCGCCGACGTGGCGCGGGAGGCGGCCGACATCGTGCTGCTGGAGAAGGAGCTGGGCGTGGTGGCCCGCGGGCTGCGCGAGGGGCGGCGCACCTTCGCCAACACACTCAAGTATGTGTTCATGGCGACCAGCGCGAACTTCGGCAACATGTTCAGCATGGCGGGGGCATCGCTGTTCCTTCCGTTCCTGCCGCTGGTCCCCAAGCAGGTCCTGCTCACCAACCTGCTCACCGACCTTCCGGAGATGGCGATCGCCTCCGACAACGTCGACGACGAGGCGACCGATCGGCCCCGGCGCTGGGACATCCGCCTCGTGCGGCGCTTCATGGTCGCCTTCGGCCTCTTGAGCTCGGTCTTCGATTACCTGACGTTCGGCGCGTTGTTGTTCCTCTTCGGCGCGCGACCGGTCGCCTTCCGAACGGCCTGGTTCGTCGAGTCGGTCGTCTCCGCCGCCTCGGTGGTCCTGGTGGTGAGGAGCCGGCTGCCGCTCGGCCGCAGTCGGCCCGGGCGCAGTCTCTTGAAGGCGACCGCGTTCTGTCTCGGCGCGACCGTGCTGCTCCCGTTCAGCCCGCTCGCCCGGCCGCTCGGCCTCGCCCCGCCGCAGCCGATGGTTCTGCTGCTCATCGCCGCTATCGTCCTCATCTATGTGGTCTCGGCCGAGATCCTGAAGCGGTGGTTCTACGCGACTGCTCACAAGCCGGGAGTGCGGATGCGGTTGGCATCCGGGCTGCATCGGTCGGAACCATGATCCAGCGACTCTTGAGTCATCCGGGCACCCGTCCCTTGCCCGCGGACGAGCAACTGCGGCTGATCGTCGAATATCGCGAGAGCAAGGATCCGCGCATCGAGAAGAGGCTGGTCGAGACCAATCTGCGGCTGGTGGCCAAGATCGCCCACCAGCTCGACAGGACCCGCGGGCGGAGCTTCGACGATCTCTTCTCGGAGGGATGTGTGGGGCTCGTCGAAGGGCTCCGCCGCTTCGATCCGGCGCAGGGGGCACGGCTTTCGACCTATGCTGCCTTTTGGATACGGGCGTACATCCACAAGTACAAGATGGATAACGTCCGGATCGTGCGTGCGGTCCGGACGCGGGCCGAACGGGCGGCCTTCTTCCGCGGTATCGTCGGTGCGACGGACGTATCCTGGGACGCACCCGTCGCGCGCGACCGTGCTCCCCTCGGTGAGCTCATCGCGGATCCGGCCCCGGCGCCCGATCGCCGGCTCGAGAGGGCGGAGCTCACCCGAAAGGCGCGCGCGGCGGCCAGGAGTCTCGAACGCCGCCTGAATGGCCGCGACCTCACGATCTTGCGGCAGCGGGTGCTGGCCGACGAGCCGATCCCGCTCCGCGCGGTCGCGAGACGCGTGGCCGTGTCGGGGGAGCGGATCCGGCAGATCGAATTAAACCTGAAGGCGGCGATTCGCGACGCGCTGGAGGGCGGGTCCGGGGCGGCTGCCGCCTGATCGCCGGTCAGGCGGAGGACGGCATGCCCGACATCGCACGCGAGCTCCTGCGACGCGAAGCGTACGAGCCCGATCCGGGCGACGTCCGACTGGAGACGACTCACGCCTCGTGGGTGTTCATCACCGACCGAGACGTCTGGAAGGTCAAGCGTCCGGTCGACCTGGGATTCCTCGACTTCCGCACCATCGAGGCCCGCCGTCTCGATTGCGAGGAAGAGGTGCGGCTGAACAGGCGTCTGGCCCCCGACGTATACTTGGGCGTCGTTCCCGTCCGCCGCACGCCCTCGGGCTGCGGAATCGTGGGGGAGGGGCCGATCGTCGACTGGGCGGTGCGGATGCGACGGCTGCCCGACGAGGCGAGCGCCTCGGCGCTCCTGGCGCGGGGGCAGCTCGACGCCCGGCTGCTGGCGACCTTGGCCGAGCGGCTGATCGCCTTTTTCGACGAGGCGCCGCCCGCGCCGGCCTTCGGAACGCCCACCGCGCTCGGCCGGAATCTCGACGAGAACTTCTCTCAGGTGGCGCCGTTCGTCGGCGATCTGCTGGAGCGGGGGACGTTCGACGACGTGCAGGCCTTTCAGCGGAGCCGGCTGACACGGCATCACGATCGCTTCATCGCGCGCCTGACGGAGGATCGCGTCCGGGAAGGGCACGGCGACCTCCGGCTGGAGCACGTCTACTTTCTCCCGGGGCGAGACGGCTACCTCGAGCCGGTGGTCATCGACTGCGTCGAGTTCAACGAAAGGTTCCGTTGCGGCGACGTCGCGGCGGAGCTGGCCTTCCTGTCGATGGAGCTCGAAGCCGCGGGGCGCCCCGATCTCGCGGCCGGCTTCCTGGCCCGCTTCGCCGAGGCGAGCGACGACTACGGCCTCTACGGCGTGCTCGACTTCTACTTGTCGTATCGGGCCTGGGTGCGCGGCAAAGTGGCGACGTTCGTGGCCGGCGACCCGACGGCGCCCGGCGCGCTGCGCGCCGCCAAGCGAGACGAGGCCCGGCGATGCTTCGGGTTGGCCCGGTCTTTTTCCGGCCAACCGGTCGATCGCCCGTTCCTCATCGCCGTCGGCGGGGCGATCGGCAGCGGCAAGAGCACGCTCGCGGCCGGCCTCGGTCGAGCGCTGGCCGTCCCGGTCGCCAGCTCGGACCGGACGAGGAAGGTGCTGGCGGGCCTGCCGCCGACCACCCGCGCCGGCGCCGCCGCGTACACCCTCGAGGCGCGAGACCGGACCTACGAGGAGATCATCCGCCGGGCCGGGCAGGTGCGCGAGGCCGGTCGGGGCGTCATCCTCGACGCCACGTTCTCCAACTCCCGCTGGCGGCGGCGCGCGGCGGAGGCGGCGCGCGCGGCGAACGCAACTTTCGTCTGGCTGGAGGCCTGCTGCCCCTCGGAGGTGCTGCGATCGCGGTTGGCGGCGCGTCAGTCGGGGCCGTCGACGTCGGACGCCGGCGGATCACTCCTCGACCAGTTTCTTCGGAACTACGAACCGCGCGGCGCTGGCGATCCGACGCCCCATCTTCCCGTCGACACCGCGGGATCGCCCGCGGGCGCGCTCGAGGACGTCCTGTCGCGGCTGACGCACTTCGGGATCTCGCCGGCGGCGGAACGGCGAGCGTCCTAGCGAGCGGCGCGCAGATCCTGCGTGGCCGTCGAGACGGGGCGCAGCCACTGCGGGGGCTGCCTCGAGAGGAGGCGTCGGCCAATCCCCATCCGTGGTCCGAACGTTGCAATCATCAGGGACCATGACAGCCGCGACGAAGAGGATTCTGGTGGCGACCGACTTCTCGGAGGCGAGCGACGAGGCGTTCGGCCACGCGCTCGAGCTGGCCAAGCTGACGGGCGCGACGCTGGAGCTGGTGCACGTCCTGGAGCTCGGCGACTCCAGCCAGTTCCCCTACGGTCTGATCAACTACGTCGGCAACCCGGGGGCGCTGGCGGCGTTCGTCGATCGGGAGCTGGCCGTCCGCGCCGAGCGGGCGACCGCGGCGGGGCTGCGCTGCTACACCCGGATGCTCGAGGGCGGCGCCTCCCAGGAGATCGTCCGGGAAGCCCGGGAGGCGAGGGCCGACTTCGTGGTGCTCGGGACGCACGGCCGCCGCGGGCTCGCCCACGCCCTGCTCGGGAGCGTCGCCGAGCGGGTCGTCCAGCACGCGGGCTGTCCAGTCCTGACCGTCCCCTTCTCCAAGAAGGCGGCGTAGTGTGATGGCCAGTGTCGGCCGGATCCTGGTCGCCGTGGACGGGAGCGAAGGCGCCTGGCGCGCGCTCGAGTTCGGCCGGGACCTGGCCAGGGCCTTCAAGGCCGGGCTGGTCCTGCTCCACGTCATCGAGCCCTTCCCCGAAGGCGACCTGGGCAACTTCGATCCGCCGCTGTCCGAGCAGTACGCGAGGCGGATGAAGCAAGCGACGGACTACCTCGCCCGGCTGGCCGGCGAGTTCGGTCTCCCCGACGCCGAGCAGGTCGTCGAGATGGGCCGCCCCGGCGACGTGATCTGCCGCGAGGCCGCCGAGCGGCGCGCGGATCTGATCGTGCTCGGTTGGCACGGCCACCGTCTGGGAACGCGCCTCCTCATCGGCTCCGTCGGCGGGCACGTGATGAACGCGGCGAGCTGCTCGGTCACCGTCGTCCACTGACGACGCGGTTCGAAAGCTCGTTGCCCGCGCCGGGGTCGGGGGGGAAGTGCGCCGCCAGCCGCTCGCCGATGGTCGCCACGGCGCGCTCGAGCCCGACCGTGAGGTCGCCGCCTTTGAAGCTGGCCTGGAGATCTCGCGCCACCTCGCGCCAGAACGAATCGGCGACCCGCGCGTGAATGCCGACGTCGCCGACCACGGCGAACCGGCGCCGACGCGGGGCCACGAAGACCAGCACGGCGTTACGGTGACGTGTCCGCCCCATGTGTAGCCGAGTGAACGTGGCGTTCGCCGCGCGGCGGACGTCGCCCCAGAAGTAGAAGCGCGAGATCGCGACGCGCACCTCGCCCGAGGTGAGGCGCTCGGCGGCGGCGACGGCGGCCTCCACGCGCGCCACGTCGATGCCCTGGACCAACTTCGACGACGCCTGCGTCACCATGATCCGGAGGCTCCTCCGCCGCCCGAGCGGCCGCCGCCGCCGCTGAAGCCGCCGCCCCCGAAGCCCCCGCCGCCGCGTCCCGAGCCGACGCTGGTCAGCAGCAGCCAGGCCAGCCCAGGGTGAGTCACCAGGAAGATGACCAACAACAGGAGCAGGACGCCGCCCGCCAGGAGCTCCCAGACGGGGACGTGGAGCGCGGCCGGGCCGCCGCCGGCCGGGGCGCCGATGGCGGCGATGAGCGCGTCGACGCCGCCACGGACGGCGCCGTCGGCGTCGCCGGCCCGGATGCGGGAGACCATCCGGTCGTTGAT
>DASZVW010000039.1:0-2833 GCA_035546895.1 Polyangia bacterium | reverse complement strand
CCTCCTGGCGGTCGCGCTGCCCGCAGGCGCGCGTCGGTTGACGCTCCGATTTCGTCCGCGATCGGCGATCGCGGGCAGCATCACGACCGGCGGGGCGCTGCTGGCGATTGGCGTGCTGCTCGGATTGATGCGGCGGCGGGGCGGCCTCCCTATCGCCGGCGGGCGCGTGTCGCTCGCGCTCAGCGCGGCGGTCGGCCTGCCGCTGCTGCTCGGCGCCCTCGTCTACGCCGCCATTCCCGAAGGGGGCCCTGTCCGGTCGCCATTGCGCGCGCCCAGCGGGGAGCCCATCCTGGCGCCTCGCCCGCCCGACGACGCCGCGCCCATCGGGGCGCAATTTGTAGGTGGCCCGCGCCTGGAGGCGGTTCGGGCGCCTGAGAGCCTCACGACCGCGCCGGCCGCGATCGAGCTCGACTGGCGAGTGCCGCGCGCAATCCGGCGCGATCTCGCGATCGCGGTCGTGATCCGCGCCAGAGACGGCAAAGTCGTGAACGCCGACCACGAGTTGATCTCGGCCTCCTTGCGCCTTGAAGACGCCCCCTCCGACACGACGCTGCGCGATATCGTCCCCTTCATTCCTCCCGAAGGCGCCGCCGGCGGGTACGACGTGTGGGTCGGTCTGCACACGCCGGGCGCGCGCGCCTGGCTGCCGGTCTCCTCCCCCGGTCGCGCAAGATCCGTCGGCAATGGCTTGATGGTCGCCTCCATCCGCCCGCCGCCGTAGCGTGTCCTCCGCCCGCACGGTGAGCGCGACGCCGGCGACACCGCTCCGGATCGATCAGGCGCTGGCCGCGGCGCGGCGGGTCTCTTCGACCAGCTCGTCGAGGAAGCGCGCGATCGGCTTGGTCCGTTTGAGCGTCGGGCGGCAGGCCAGGCGGACGTCGATGGCGGGGACGTCGGCGGGCTCGACGGCGAGGTGGCGGCGGTCGTCGCGGCGGAGCGCCAGGCCGGGGACCAGGCCCATCCCCAACCCCTGGCGGACGTAGGAGAGCAGCAGCGAGACGCTCGGCAGGTCGATGGTCGAGAGGGGCCGCAGGCGCAGGCGGCCGAGGTACTCGTCGAGGACGCGGCGCCCCTGGCTGCCGGCGCGCAGGCGGAGCAGCGGCCCGCGGCCGAGGCGCGCGCGCAGCGGCTCGGCAGGGGCGCGCTTGCCGGTCGGGCGGGGCGCCACCCAGAAGAAGCGCTGGGCGCAGAGCTGGGTCTCGTCGGCGGTGATGGCCCGGTCGGTGCTGACGACCGCCACGTCGACCTGGCCGACCGCCGCCAGCCGCCCGGCCTCGATCGAGTTGGTGGTGGTGATCTCGAACCGCAGCGGCGCCCCCTCGGCGAAGAGGCGGCGCAGCACCGGCAGCAGCAACGCCTCGCCCAGGTAGTCGCTGGCGGCCACCCGCAGGGTGGTCACCCGCGCGGCGGTCAGCTCGTCGAGCAGCGTCTCCAGTGAGGCCGCCTCGTCGAACAGGCGGGTGAGGCTCCCCAGCAGCGCCTCGCCGGCCGCGGTCGGCCGGATGCCGCGGCCGGCCTTCTCGAACAGCGCCAGCCCGAAGCGCTGCTCGATCCGGCGGATCTGCTGCGACACGGCCGAGGCGGTCTTGTGCAGCCGCCGCGCCGCCTCGCCCACCGAGCCGGTCTGGGCGACCACCAGGGCGTCGTGGAAGGCGGGGATCAGCGCGGCGTCCATGGGCTCCTGACCGTTAAGTATAACTTAACGGTCGCGCGCGCCGTTGTCAGTAGACGCGGCCAGGCTTCGGGGGGAAGGTGGGGCCATGAAGCCGCGCACGATGTTCGAGAAGATCTGGGACGCGCACCTGGTCCGCGCCGCCTCCGCGGAGACGCCGGCCATCCTCTACGTCGACCTCCACCTGGTCCACGAGGTGACCTCCCCGCAGGCCTTCACCTGGCTGCGCGAACGCGGCCTCAAGGTGCGCCGCCCGGAGCGGACGGTGGCCACCATGGACCACTCGACGCCCACGACGCCGCGGGGGCGCGACGGCAAGATCCCGGTGCTGGACAACGCGGCGGCCGTGCAGATCGCGGCGCTGGAGAAGAACTGCGCCGACTTCGGCGTCGAGCTGCACAAGCTGGGGAGCGACGGGCAGGGGATCGTGCACGTGATCGGCCCCGAGCTGGGGGTGACGCAGCCGGGGATGGTGATCGTCTGCGGCGACAGCCACACCAGCACCCACGGCGCCTTCGGCGCGCTGGCCTTCGGCATCGGGACCAGCGAGGTCTCGCACGTGCTGGCCACCCAGAGCCTGCTGCAGCAGCCGCCCAAGACGCTGGCGGTGACCGTCGAGGGGACGCTCAGGCCGGGCGTCACCGCCAAGGACATCGTGCTGGCGGTGATCGCGCGGCTGGGGATCGGCGGCGGCACCGGCCACGTCATCGAGTACCGCGGGTCGGCGATCCGCGCGCTCTCGATGGAGGAGCGGATGACCGTCTGCAACATGTCGATCGAGGCGGGCGCGCGCGCCGGCATGATCGCCCCCGACGAGACGACCTTCGCCTACCTGAAGGACCGCCCGCGCGCCCCCCACGGGGCCGACTGGGACAAGGCGGTGGCCGCCTGGCGGCAGCTCCCGTCCGACCCGGGCGCCAGCTTCGACCGCGAGGAGAAGTTCGACGCCGCCCAGATCGAGCCGATGATCACCTACGGGACCAACCCCGGGATGGGGATCGCCATCGGCGCCGACATCCCGGCGGCCGCCACCGCCAGCGACGCCAAGGCGCTGGCCTACATGGGGCTCACCGGCGAGAAGCGGCTGCTCGGCCACAAGATCGACGTGGTCTTCATCGGCAGCTGCACCAACTCGCGCCTCTCCGATCTGCGGGCGGCGGC
>DASZVW010000038.1:0-3332 GCA_035546895.1 Polyangia bacterium | reverse complement strand
GCCGAGGCCGGGGACGCCGCGCGCGACGCCGGCCCGCCCGCGCGCGACGCCGGACGGGACCGGGGGGTGGTCGCCATCTACGGCGCGGCGGTTCCCGGCGACCTGCCGGGGTCCGGCCCCGGCGGCACCGACCCGCAGCGCTAACGGACCGGCGATCGCGCGAGCAGGCGCGCGGCGGCCGCCGCCAGGTCGGGGAGCACGGCGTCGGCGGCCCGGAAGTCGCCGGCGGCGGTCAGGCCCGAGGGGATGACCCAGCAGGTGAGCCCGGCCGCCTTGGCGGCGCGGAGCCCGCGCTCGGAGTCCTCGATCACCAGGCAGCGCGCGGCCGGGACGCCGAGGCGGTCCACCGCGCAGAGGTAGGGCTCGGGATCGGGCTTGGCGTTGGCGTAGTCGACGCGCGTGAGCACCAGCTCGAAGTGCGGCAGGAGGCCGGTGCGGGCGTGCGTGCGCGCGAACGGCGCCGGCTCCGAGCTGGTGACGATCGCCATCCGGAACCGCGCCGCCAGCCCGGGGAGCAGGTCGGCCACGCCGGGGATGACCAGCTCCGCCTCCTCGACCAGCTGGAAGTAGCGGCGGTCGCGGGCGGCGCGCAGCTCGACGATCCCGGCGGGCGTCACGCCGCGCGCCTCGGCCAGGTGCCAGGCCCCCAGCCCCTCGCGCAGGAAGTACTCGACGTAGGTCGCCTCGTCGAGCTCCACCCCCACGGTGGCCAGCGCCTCGCGGTTGGCCCGGAAGTAGAGCGCCTCGGTGTCGACGAGCACGCCGTCGTTGTCGAACAGGAGGGCGTCGAACATCAGGGGTAGGGGAAGTCGACCGTCGGCTCGGTCGGCTCGATGTCCTGGAACCGGCGCAGGTCGAGCAGCAGGTGGCCGTCGGGCGTCTCGCTGAGGACGTCGGCCAGCCGGTGCCCCCAGCGGATGTCGCGCGCGAAGTAGCGGTGGCCAGCGTGCACCGTCTGCATGGTGGCGTCGTCGAGCCCGACCACCTGCACCTGCAGCTCGACCTCCTTGGCCGCCAGCGTCCCGGGGGTCTCGCCGAAGAGCGGGCTTTGGGCGTCGATGACGTGCAACGCGTTCCAGGACCGCGACAGCGACAGCGCCCGCTGCCGGGTGAGCGCCAGGTCGAGCATCCGGTAGAACAGCTTCCCCTCGCTGGTCTTCTCGGTCCGGATCATCACCACCTTGATCTGGGCGTCGACGATCTGGTTGCCGCGCAGGTTCCCCAGCCGGAACGACAGCGTGGGGACGCCGTTGAGCGGTCCGATCGTGGCCTGCTGGCTGAAGATGAGGCGCGCGGTCGAGCGCGAGAACTTGGCGAACACCAGCCCGGTGGCCAGCGCGGTCAGCGTGAGGCCGGTGATCGACTCGGCGGTGACCACCAGGTTGGCGCCCGTCGACTCGGGGAACATGGCGCCGTAACCGACCGTCCCCATCGTCTGCACGCTGAAGAAGAAGGCGTCGCGGAACGAGGGGGCCGCGTGCGCCACGCCGCCCACCAGCAGGTAGAGGACGCCGAACAGGGCGTTGGCGGCCAGGAAGGCGCCGCTGATGGCCGCGATGGTGACCCACCAGGGGCGCTCGAGCAGCGCGTGGTAGAAGTCGCGCAGCGGCTGGCGCCGGTCGCCGACGATCCGGATCTCGTAGTCGGCGCCCGGCTCGCGCAGCCGCTTCATCTGCCTGGCGCCGTGCACGGGCGCCACGTTACTTCAGTTCGCGCTCAGAAGGTGATGGCGTTGACCAGCGAGGGGACGCCGACCGCGCCGGCGGGCGCGATGTCCAGCACCACGGCGCGCGAGCCCGGCGGCAGGTCGCGGCGGGCGGCCTCCAGCGTGGCGCGCAGCGGATCGGCGCCCGGCGCCACCGGCAGGTCGATGGCGCGCACGCCCCACGCGAGGTGCAGCCGCCGCGTCGTCTCCGCCACCCGGCTGTAGGCCAGGATCGGCCGGCGCGGGCGGAAGGCGGCCAGGCGCTCGGCGCTGACGCCGGTGCGGGTGGGGACCACGATGGCGGCGGCGTCGAGGTCGTCGGCCAGGTCGGCCGCCGCGTGGGCCAGCGCGTTGGTCATCTCCGAGCGGACCGGCCCCTCGTGCGGCGGCAGCAGCGGCTCCGTCTCGCACAGCAGGCGGATCATCATGCTCACCGCGCCGGCCGGATCGTGCCCCACCGCGGTCTCCTCGGAGAGCATCACCGCGTCGGTCCCGTCGAGGACGGCGTTCGCCACGTCGGTCACCTCGGCGCGCGTCGGCAGCGGGCTGGAGACCATCGACATCAGCATCTGGGTGGCGGTGATGACCGGCCGCCCGGCGCGGTTGCAGGCGCGGATGATCCGCTTCTGCGTGGCGGGCACCCGCTCGATCGGGATCTCGACGCCCAGATCGCCGCGCGCCACCATCACGGCGTCGGTGGCCTCGACGATCGCCTCCAGCCGCTCGAGCGCCTGCTGCTTCTCGATCTTGGCCACCAGCGGCACCCGGGTGAGCCGGCGCGCCTCCGCGATGTCCCGCTCGTGGCGCACGTAGGAGATGGCCACGAAGTCGGGCGCCAGCACGCCGAGGTCGGCCAGGTCGGCGCGGTCTTTGTCGGTCAGCGCCGGCAGCGAGGAGCCGTCGCGCGGCAGGTTGATCCCCTTGCGCGAGCGGAGCGTGCCGCCGACCCGCACCCGGCAGACCACCCGGTCGCGCGCCACCTCGACGGCCACCAGATCGATGGTCCCGTCGGCGATGAAGATCGGATCGCCGGCGGTGACCCGCTCGTACAGCGAGGGGTCGCCGACCGGCACCCCGCCCGCCCCCAGCACCAGCGTCTCCCCCTCGGCCACCGTCTGCTCGGCGGGCAGATCGCCGAGCCGCAGCTTGGGGCCGGCCAGGTCGACCAGCACCGCGACGTCGGGGCGGTGGGCGCGCGCGCGGCGGACCCGCTCGGCCTGCGCGCGCGGCGGCGCGTGCGAGAGGTTCACCCGCAGGAGGTCGACGCCGGCGTCGAGCAGGCGCTCGAGCGCGCCGGGGGGATCCTGGGCGGGACCGACGGTGGCGATGATCTTGGTGCGACGCTCGGACATCGCCGCCACTTTACTCCACCGCGCGGGCGCGCGATCACCGCGCCTGGATGACGCCCCCGTCGGTGACGGTCAGGTTCCGGTGGCGGTGGGCGCCGGTGAACGCCTCGATGTCCCGCACCCACTGCGAGTCGGGGTAGTGGTTGACCGCGTACTCCGCCTCGGCGCGGGCGTCCCGGTGCAGCCCCTCGGCCGACAGGGCGTGGATCAAGATCGAGGCGCGCTCGGGGGCGTCGGCGCTGTCGGGGAAGCGGCGGTTGCCGGCGTGGGCCAGCTCG
>DASZVW010000037.1:0-8111 GCA_035546895.1 Polyangia bacterium | reverse complement strand
GAGAAGGCGGGCGACAAGACGGGCGCGCTCACGCTGGTCACCGGCGGGACCGGCTTCCTGGGCGGGCACCTCCTGCGCCTCCTGGCCGCCGACCAGGCGGCCGCCAAGCGGGTGCGCGTCCTGGCCCACAGCGCGGCGCCGGCCTGGTTGCGCGCGCTGGGGGTGGAGATCGCCGAGGGGTCGGTCACCTCGCC
The DNA here is from genome assembly GCA_035546895.1 of Polyangia bacterium. Lineage (GTDB taxonomy): Bacteria > Myxococcota_A > Polyangia > Fen-1088 > Fen-1088 > JADGRB01. The sequence goes on along the minus strand of DASZVW010000037.1, from coordinate 7,917 downwards.
CGACGACGTGAAGCGCGCGCTCGACGGCGTGGGCGAGATCTACCACCTGGCCGGCCTGGTCTCGCACCTGCCGGCCGACGCGCACAAGATGTACGCCGTCCACGTCGACGGGACGCGCGTCCTCTGCGAGGCGGCGGCGCGCGCCGGCGTCCGCCGGATCGTGATGGCCTCGACCAGCGGCACCATCGCCGTCTCGCGCCGCGCCGACGACGTCGCCGACGAGGAGGCGCCCACGCCGCTCGATCTGTTCGCCCGCTGGCCCTACTACGCCAGCAAGCACTATCAGGAAGAGACCGCCCGCCGCGCCTGCGGCGACCAGGTCGAGCTCGTCACCCTCAACCCCAGCCTGCTGCTGGGTCCGGGGGACGACCGCCTCTCCTCGACGCGGCCGGTGCTGCAATTCATCGCCCGCGACATCGCCCTCATGCCCGCCGGCGGCCTCAACGTCGTCGACGCGCGCGACGTGGCGGCGCTGATGCCGGTGGCGATGGCGCGCGGCACGGCCGGCGCGCGGTACCTCGTCGGCGCCGTCAACTGGACCTTCGCCGAGCTGTTCGGCCGGCTCGAGCGGCTGACCAAGATCCCGGCGCCCAAGGTGAAGATCGGCGGCGACTTCCCTTTTCTCGCCTCGCGCGCGCAGGCCGCGCTCTACCGGAAGCTGGGGCGCAAGGTCCCGGTCGAGCCGCAGAGCGTGGAGATGGCGCAGTACTTCTGGTACTTCGACGGCGGCAAGGCCTCCCGCGAGCTCGGCTTCTCCCCGCGCGATCCCGCCGACACCCTTCGCGACACGGTGAAGTACATCCGCGAGCACCTGCTCGGCAATGGCGCCCTGGCCCAGGGCGCCGCGCCCGCGCTGGCCGGCTGAGGGGCCCCCTCGGCTCAACGGCGTCGCGTAGACGTCGATCCTCTTCACGGAATCGTCCATTGGATTCCGCCCTGTTCGCAGATCGGCGGACAACCCGGGCCGTTCGGTTGGTTCGCTCGGTACGACGGCGTAGCGGATTTATCCAGGACGACCACGCTGCCGACGGCCTGCTGCACATGGACGGACTGAGGAGTTCCCTTGACCAGGATCACCTCTGTAAATTGGCCCGGTAGCGCGTCGCACGCGTTGATGATCGCTGCGTCGCTCGAGATCGTCGTGCACGTCTCCGTGGGTTGGACGAACACCGACAGATCGCTGGAGGCGCAGGGGCCGCTCGAGTCGTCCGGCGGGAACGGAAACGCACAAGACATGCTCACGCCGTCGGCCGTCACAGTGAGCGCTTCCATTCCAGCCGGGACAGCACTTGCCGTAATGAGGACCTCGACGGCGAAAGAATTAGAGCAGCCGAGGTCGGTACATAGCCTCCACTCAGTGGAAGCGTCCCTGTCAGACGTTCCGTTGCCGCCACACGCCATGGATAGCGACAGACAGATGCCCACAACCCCGGTCGCCAACCTGCGGTCAGCTACGATGTTTTTCATGAACGCCACGGCTTCCGGCGGACGTCATTGTACTTCGATATTCCGTCGTCAGTCCCCCCCGCCGATGCGTCGGCGTCGCAGGTGCGGGGCGATCGTCGACGGAGCGCCGACGAAGAGGTACCCGAGCTCGGTGAGCGACGCCTGCTCGAAAGCGGCGATGGTGGTGCTGTCGACCCGCGCCGGCCCGTCAGCTCGGGTCGCCGACCAGCGCCTTCGCGGCGGGCGTCAGCACGCGCTCCGGGACCTTGTGCTTCTTGGCCGGGATCGCGCGCAGGTAGGCGACGACGGCGTCCAGGTCCTCGTCGGTCATCCCGGAGAAGTGGGGGATGAACGAGGACATCGGCGGCGCCATGGTCTTGCCGTCGAGCCGCTTGCCGGTGCGCAGCGACTGCTTGATCTGCGCGGCGCTGTAGTTGCCGAGGCCGGTCTCCTTGTCGGGGGTCAGGTTGCGCGGCCAGACCTTGCCGACGGCGGCCTCCTCCAGCGGGTCGTCGGTGCCGGCGAACAGGTTGTCGTCGCTGGGCCCCTTGCTGGTCAGCGAGTGGCAGTCGTGGCAGGGGGCCACGCCGTGCGCCAGGTACTCGCCGTACTTCACGACGTCGGCGCGCGGCGGCGCCTGCACGTTGCTGGCCGGCTTGTGATGGATGAGGCCCATCGACTTGGCGAACCGCAGCCCGAACGCGTAGTGGTCGTGCGAGCGGTCGACGGTGTTCTTCACCGGCGGCACGCTGCGCAGGTAGGCGACGATCGCGCGCGCGTCGTCGTCGGAGAGGTGGGCCCAGGTGCCGAACGGCATCGGCGGCATCATGAGCCGGCCGTCGGCCCGCACGCCGTCGCGGATGGCGCGCAGGATCTGATCGTCGGACCAGCCGCCGACGCCGGTCTCCACGTCGCCGGTGATGTTGGGGATGGCCACCTTCATCCCGTAGTTCGGATCGTCGAGCGTCTGCCCGCCGGCAAGGTAGGCGTCGGTCCGCTCCCCCTCCAGCCAGGAGGCGTTCACGCGCGGCGTGTGGCAGCCGCCGCAGGCGGCGACCTGGTTGACGAGGTAGCCGCCGCGCGCGGTCAGCTCCGGCGTCACCGCGACCTTCTCGAGGGTCGTCGGACGGACGTACTTTCCGGTGCAGGCGGCGAGGGCCAGGGAGAGCAGCAGGACGGTTCGCATCAGGGTGCGCACTATAGACGTACGCGCAGGGCGGCCGGAAGGATCTCGAACGTCGCCGGCAGGCGGCCGGGGGTCTCGCCGTCCAGCTCCAGCGGGATGCGGGCGTCGGCCTCGACCGGCTCGACGGCCACCCGGGTGACGCGGGCTGCGTCGACCGCCTCCAGCTCGACGTGCGTCCCCGCGTAGAGGCGCCCGATGTTGGTCAGGATCTCCCCCTTCGAGAGGTCGCCCACGGTGACCAGATCGAGCGCGCCGTCGTCGAGCCGGGCCTCCGGACAGATCTTCATCCCGCCGCCGAAGAAACGCCCGTTGCCCACCGCGGCCAGGAGGACCCGCCGCCGCTCGCGCGGCCGATCGGCGATGGTCAGCCAGACGTCGGTGTTGTCGTAGGCGGCCAGGGCCCGCAGGGTGGCGGCGAAGAAGGCGATCCGGCCGCCGAACCGCTTGGACGAGGCGTTGGCGCGGGTGGCGACGGCGCTGGAGAAGCCGAACGAGGCGACGTTGACGAAGTGGCGCGTCTGCACGCCGCCGTCGTGGCCGACGAACTGGACGCGGCCGGCGTCGAGGGGGCGCGCCTGCCCGTCGCGCACGCGGCGCGCCGCCTCGGCGACGTCGTGGGGCAGGTCGAGCGTGCGGCGGAAGTCGCCGCCGGTCCCGCGCGGGATGACGCCGAGCTCGGTGCGCGCGCCGGCGCCGGCGGCCAGGATCCCGTGCGCCACCTCGGAGATCGTCCCGTCGCCCCCCAGCGCGACGATCAGCCGCCGCCCGGCCGCCGCCTCGCGCGCCGCGATGGCCGAGGCGTCGCGCGCGCCGGCGGTGAAGGCGCTGTCCAGCTCGCCGAGCCCGTCGACGAGCGCGCCCCGGACCCGCGCCCAGCGCGACTCGCTGAGGCCGCGCCCGGAGCGCGGGTTGACGATCACCAGGGGTCGCGCGGGGTCCAAGCGAGTGACTTTCTAACAGATGCCCCCGCGCGCCGGCTATCCTGCCCGCTGATGCTCGTCGGGATGCTGCTCGGCCTCGGCGCCAGCGCCTCCTGGGCGCTGGCCAACGTGGCCATCCAGCGGGCGGGGCGCGCCGTCGGTGCCCTGCAGGGCCTGTTCTGGGCCCAGGTGGTGGGGATCGCGATCGCCGTCGCCGCCTCGGCGCTGCTCGGCGAGCGCCCGGCGGCGCCGGCCGCCGCCGACGCCGGCTGGATCGCGGTGGCGGGCCTCTCGGGCCTGGTCGCCTACGTGTGCATCTTCCACGCCTTCGCGCACGGCCGGCTGACGCTGGCGGTCCCCATCATGTCCTCGTGGGCGGTGCTCGCCGCGGCGCTGTCGCTGCTGCTCTTCCACGAGCGCCTGAGCGGCCCGCAGGTGGCGGGCGCCGTCCTGGTGATCGCCGGCGCCGTCGTGGTCGGCCGCCACGCCCAGCGGGCCGACGCCGGCGCGGGGCAGGGGGCGCGGCGGCGCTGGCTGCCGGCCGCGGTCGCCGCCGCCGTCGGCTTCGGCGTCTTGATCCCGGCGATGCGGCGGCTCTCGCCGGTGTTCGGCCCGGTGGGGACCATCGCCGTCGTCTACGCCGCCGACTTGGCGCTCGGCCTGCCGCTGGCGCTGGCGTTCCGCGTCCGCCTGGCCTTGCCGCCGGCCCGCGCCTGGGCGGCCATCGCGCTCTCCGGCTTCTTCGAGACCGCCGGCTCCGCCTGCATCACCCTCGGCGCCCGGCGCGCGCCGCTGGCCATCGTCTCGCCGCTCGCCAGCCTGGCGGCCGCCTTCACCGTCCTCTACGCCTGGGCCGTCCTCCGCGAGCGTCCCACCCGCGGCGTCCTCGTCGGCGCCGCGCTCGTCTCCGCGGGCGTCGTCGTCCTGGCACTGTAGCTCAGGCCGCGCGTTTCCGGGGCCGGAACCGCGGCGGGAAGCTCTCGCCGATCGCGGTGCAGTAACGCTGCAAGGTCGAGAGCTTCACGTCGCCGCCTGACTCGAGCTTGCTGATCACGGACGCAGCTGTTCCCATCCGCGCAGCCACCACGGTCTGACTGACTCCGAGAGCCGAGCGTCGGGCGGCCAGCGCCTTGGCCAACGCCCTCCGCCGCCCCGCCTCTGCCATGAGCTCTGGAAAGCGAGGGTTCTTTCGGGTTCGCTCAGCAATCATTTCTTCCAGAAAATCCTTCGGCATCGCTCTGAGAAATTATGGACGATCTTGGCCCAATTGCCTAGCCGCCATAGCTCTGGAGCTATCGCCTTAATGGTCGACCACGGGACCGCCAGTCCCTTAGACGCGCTTCGGCTCGCACGATCTCGTCAGGGGGCGTTTTCCTGCTTTTCTTGGTGAAGGCGGACAAGGACAACAGGATGAACTTCGTCTCCTGCGCGAACAGAAGCCGGAACGTGCGTCGCTCGCCGTCGGCGCGGACTTCGTAGATCTCGCCCCGGAGGTGTCTCGCTGCCTGAAGACCATTTTGGGCGACGTCATTCATTGCCTCGAGCACGGCGGCGGCGTCCTCATCTGTGAGACTCCGAATGAACACCGTCACCGGCTGCGCGCCGTTCTGGGTGCGGTAGTCACGCCATCGAAATCGCCGGCTCATGTTCGATTCTCCAGTTACTCCGTGAAGGTCTGTCAGGAGACCTCGACGAACCATATATCGTCATCTTTCGCGCATTGGACGGGGAATCGCCGCTTCGGGACTGGTCGCTCGAGAACCGCCTTGAGCCAAACGTATCGGTCGTAGATCCGGCCAGCGGCCAGAAATCGGCCGCCCGCAGCGCCGGCTCCGCCTCCATCGACGGTAACCGCGTAAGCGTCCGGGTCGCTAGATTTGCTGTGAAACTGGATGCCTACGCGACGCTTTTCCTCGTCGAAGTAGAGTGTTGCACGCGTGCTTCGATGCGCATGAGCAAGCCGGACAAACTCCGCGTTGAAAGCGATTCCCGCAGGCCGAAATGCCATTGTGGGAGCGCGCGCCGACGTTCGTGCGTCGTCTCGCTCGTGCTTGGTCCAACTCATATAGCGACCATATCACTACTCAAAAGGAGTTCAAGGACGTGACGTACAAACGCGCCTTGTGTGGTGTCGGCTCACCCCGGGAGGCACGAAGAATCGAGCGGTCCGACCACCGAGTGGGCCGGCCTGCTACACTGCGCGCGCCATGGCGCACCAGTACATCTACACGATGCAGAACCTCCGGCGGGTCCATCCGCCGAACAAGGAGGTGCTGAAGGGGATCTTCCTGTCGTTCTATCCGGGCGCCAAGATCGGCGTCTTGGGGTCGAACGGGTCGGGGAAGTCGACGCTCTTGCGGATCATGGCGGGCGTGGACAAGGATTTTTTTGGGGACGCCAAGCCGGCCGACGGGATCCGGATCGGCTACCTGCCGCAGGAGCCGCAGCTCGACGCCAGCAAGACGGTGCTGGGGAACGTCGAGGAGGCGGTGGCCAACACCAAGAAGCTGCTCGTGCGCTTCGACGAGGTGAACGCCAAGCTGGGCGAGGAGATGTCACCCGAGGCGATGGAGAAGCTGCTCGAGGAGCAGGGGAAGCTGCAGGACGCGATCGAGGCGGCCAACGGCTGGGACCTCGACCGCACGCTGGAGATCGCGATGGACGCGCTCCGGCTGCCGGCGCCCGAGGCGGCGGTCGACAAGCTCTCGGGCGGCGAGCGGCGACGCGTGGCGCTCTGCCGCGTGCTGCTCGAGCGGCCGGATCTGCTGCTGCTCGACGAGCCGACCAACCACCTCGACGCCGAGAGCGTGGCCTGGCTGGAGCACCACCTGCACGAGTTCCCGGGGACCATCGTGGCGGTCACGCACGATCGCTACTTCCTGGACAACGTCGCGGGCTGGATCCTCGAGCTCGACCGCGGCGCGGGCATCCCTTGGGAAGGGAACTACTCGTCGTGGCTCGACCAGAAGCGCAAGCGGCTGGAGGCCGAGGAGAAGACTGAATCGGCGCGGCAACGGACGCTGGCCCGCGAGCTCGAGTGGGTGCGGGCCTCGCCGCGCGCCCGGCAGGCCAAGTCGAAGGCGCGCCTGGCGGCCTACGAGGATCTGCTCGCCGAGGAGCAGCAGAAGCGCGAGGAGACCATCGAGATCTCCATCCCGCCGGGGCCGCGCCTCGGAGACGTGGTGGTCAAGGCCGAGCACCTGCGCAAGGCCTTCGGCGACCGGGTCCTCATCGAGGACCTCTCTTTCAACCTGCCGCGCGGCGGGATCGTCGGCGTCATCGGCGCCAACGGGGCCGGCAAGACGACGCTGTTCCGGATGATCACCGGGCAAGAGAAGCCGGACGGCGGCACGCTCCGGATCGGCGAGACGGTCAAGCTGGCCTACGTCGACCAGAGCCGCGACACGCTCGACGGCGCCAAGACGGCCTTCGACGAGATCGCGCAGGGGGCCGAATACCTGGAGATCGGCAAGCGCAAGGTCCCGGCCCGCGCGTATGTCGCCGGGTTCAACTTCAAGGGGACCGATCAGCAGAAGCGGGTCAAGGATCTGTCGGGCGGCGAGCGCAACCGTGTCCACCTGGCGAAGGTGCTGCGGTCGGGGGGGAACGTGCTCATGCTCGATGAGCCGACCAACGACCTCGACGTCGACACGCTGCGGGCGCTCGAGGACGCGCTGCTCGCCTTCCCGGGCTGCGTGGTGGTGACCAGCCACGACCGCTGGTTCCTCGACCGCATCGCCACCCACATCCTCGCCTTCGAGGGGGACAGCCAGGTGGTCTGGTTCGAGGGGAACTACCAGGACTACGAGGCCGATCGGCGGCGGCGGCTCGGCGCGGCGGCCGATCAGCCGCATCGGATCCGCTACAAGAAGCTGGTACACTGAGGTTCATGATCCCGTACGAAGAGCTGGATCGCGCCCTCGCCCGCTGGAAGGCCAAGGCCCAGGGCGCCCCTGTCGAGGCGCCGGCGCCGGTGGAGACCGGCGAGGTGGTCGAGGCCGTCGAGGCCGCCCCCGTCTCCGAAGCGACCCCCATGGTCGTCGACGAGGCGGGCAGTATCCCCCAGCCCGTCTCCCCCGAGCGCACCGGCGAGATCGACCTCGCCGAGCTCGAGACGTACGAAGACTAGCGCTCCGGCTTCGCCTCCGCTTCGCGGAAGGGGCCCGCAGACGGCCCCCTCCCGCGGGCCCTCCCCGACGCGACGAGAGCCGGGCCCGGATCCTGCTCGGCCCCCAAGTCTCCGGCGGGCAAAGCCCGCCTGCGATCCACCTGGCCGGATCGGATCAGATCTGAACGGTGGCCTTCGGAGCGGAGACGAGGGGCGACTAGAGGAGCGGGGTGGGGCGGGTGTCTCCCCCCCCCGAG
>DASZVW010000036.1:0-6368 GCA_035546895.1 Polyangia bacterium | reverse complement strand
GGCGGCACGACCGGGACCGGCCGCGCGGCCACCGGCGGGACGACCGGGACCGGCGGCGCGACCGGGACCGGCGGCGCGAGCTGCTCGACGCCGCCGGCGCCGAGCGCGCTGGTCGGCTGGGCGGCCGTCTCCGGGAACGGCGTCACCACCACCACCGGCGGCGGGAACGCCACGCCGCAGACGGTGACCACGGTGGCGGCGCTCAACTCGGCCGCCGCGGGGAGCGGCGCGGCCGTCATCTACGTGAGCGGCGTGCTGCCGAACGGCAAGATCAAGATCGGCTCCAACAAGACCGTCGTCGGGATCTGCGGCGCCGAGCTCCACGGCCACGTCGACGTCGTCGGGTCGTCGAACGTCATCATCCGCAACATCAAGATCGTGGGCTACGCGGTCGGCAACTGCGCGCTCGATCCGGACTACGACGCCTCGGTCGGCTGCTCTTCGGGCAACGACGCCGTGACCGTCGAGGAGGGGCACCACATCTGGTTCGATCACGACGACATCTCGGACGGCACCGACGGCAACCTCGACATCACGCAGGCCGCCGACTTCGTGACCGTGTCGTGGACCAAGTTCCACTACACCTCGCGCACCGACAACAGCGGCAGCGACTCGACGGGCGGCGCCGGCCACCGCTACAGCAACCTGGTCGGCGGCTCGGACAACAACTCGGGCGACGTCGGCAAGCTGAACGTCACCTGGCACCACGACTGGTGGGCCGACAAGGTGGTCGAGCGCCAGCCGCGCGTCCGCTACGGCAAGAACCACCTCTTCAACGACCTCTGGACCTCCTCGGGGAACAACTACTGCGTCCGCGCCGGGATGGACGCGCAGATCCTGGTCGAGAGCGGCGCCTTCATCGGCGTGGCGAGCCCGCAGCAGTTCAACAGCACCGCCGACCAGGCGACGTCCTACATCACCGCCAAGAACAACGTCTACACCAACACTTCGGGCAGCCAGTCGACCGGCGGCGGCGGCACCCCCTTCACCAGCCCGCCCTACAGCTACACGCCCGACGCCGCCTCCAGCGTGCAGGCCGAGGTGCAGGCCGGCGCCGGCCCGCACTGAGCCCAGACCCGACGACGGCACGAGCTCCGCAGGACCGCGTGGGCGCAGGCCAGCTCCGCTGGCCGGAGCCCGTCGCGGGAGGCGCGGAACCCTCCCAGGGTTCCGTTCTAGTTAAAAGACGCCGGCGATGAGGGCGACGCCGACCAGCGCGAACAGGACGGCGGCGATCCGCTGGGTCAGCTTGGGCTTCAGGAGGTGGCCGGCGCGGTTCCCGGCCACCACGGCGATCGACGCCACCGCCCACAGCGCCGCGGTGGCGGCGGCGAAGACCAGCACCGGCTGCCGGTAGCGGGCGGCGAACCCGGCGGTGGCGATCTGGGTGAGGTCGCCCCACTCGGCCACGAACACCACCATGAAGGACATCGAGAAGGCCTTGGCGAAGCCGGCCTGCCCCTCGTCTTTGCCGGGCGCGCTCTCGTCCTCGTGCTTGCGCCACATGACGATCGCCGAGATCAGGAAGAGGACGCCCGAGCCGACGTGAACGGCGCGCGCCGGCAGCAGCGACAGCAGGCTGCCGGCGATGACCGCCACCAGGCTCTGGATCGCCAGCGCGGCGGCGGCGCCCAGCAACACCGGCAGGGCGCGGTGGCGCGTCGCCAGCACCAGCGAGGCGAGCGCGGTCTTGTCCGGGAGCTCGGCGACGAAGATGACGGCGAAGATCGAGGCGAACAGCTTGGCCGCTGCCATGGCGCGACAGTATGGGGCAAGATGAACGGATGAGCGGGAACAAACGGCGCGGCCTCATCGTCGTCCTGGTCTCGGTGCTGGCGGTGGGGCTGGCCACGCGCCTGTTCCACCGGGTGCCGGCGGCGCGGACCCCGGCGCGCGCGCCCGAGCGCGCTCCGCGCGGCGAGTTCGTCCACCCGGTCATCCCCTCGGCGCCGATCGTCAAGCCCGCGGTCGCCCCCTGCCGCGGGCGCGACCTGCACGACCTGGTCGGCGCCGTCCGGGAGTCGACCAAGAAGCTGCCGCCGTTCCTCGAGGGGGCCAAGGCGGACGGCGCCCCCGCGACCTGCCGCGCCGAGCCCGCCAACGGCCGCTGGACGGCGATGGTCGACGTCTTCTCGCGCGACGCCAGCCGCTGCGTCGCGCTCGACAGCGAGCTCGACAGCCAGTGGAACCAGGTGCAGTCGGCGGTGATGGCGCTCGACGCCTGCGTCGACTGCACCCGCCCCCGCCCCGCGCGCGCCACCAGCTGCGCGCGGGCCCGCGAGCTGCTCGACGCCGCCGACCAGGCGACGCCGCGTTAGGCGGGCGCCGGCGCCTGGCCCAGCGGACCGAGGTGGAGCGTCACCAGCTCGGGATCGCAGGCCGCGTGCGTGACCCGCCGCGGGCCGAGCTTGTGGTGCACGAGCGCGCCCACCGACTCGTCGAACCCCACCGCCAGCCAGGCCCGCAGGCCGTCGAGGAAGCCGACGCGCAGGCGCGCGGCGTAGCGGACGAAGCCCGCCAGGTCCTTGAACTGGTCCATCGCCAGCATCAGCTCGGGATCGCTCACCAGCCCGGCCGGGATGGGGCGCGCCGGCGCGCGCGTGGCCGCCTCGAAGGCGGCGATGTCGGCCGGCAGCCGCGCGTGGTAGGCGCCATCCTCGATCAGCGAGGCGAGCGCGCGCTGGTGCGGGTGCGTCCCCTCGACGACCTGGCGCGCCTGCCGGTCCAGCGCCTCGACGCCGCCGTCGTGCGCGCGCAGCAGCACCAGGTCGTAGAGCGGGTGGCGGTGGAAGGTCTGCAGCACGTGCTCGACGATCGCGTCGCGCGGCGAGAAGAGGCCGACCGGATCGAGCATGGTCGCCGGCCCCGACAGGAAGCGGCGCAGGTTGTGGAACACCCAGGGGATCCCCTGCGCGCGGTAGAAGATCTTGGTCTCCTCGGCGGCCCCCACCATCATCTGATCGCGCCCCGCCACCAGGAGCTGGCCGATGGTGGGCACGGCGTCGACGTGGCCCAGCGCGCGCAGCCGCTCGAGCCGCCGCCGCACCAACCGCGGCCGGAAGAAGGCGGCCAGCAGCGACGCCAGCTGCCGGAGCTTGTCCAGGTTGGCGCGCGGGCCCCCCACCACGTCGGCCAGCAGGCGGAGGCGCGACCGCCCGCGCCAGGCGGGCGGCGTGGCCCCCTGGCGCTCGGCCATCGAGGCGGTCTCCGCCGGCGGCGCGCCCTGCATCACCGTCAGGTTAGCACCGCGCGCCGCGCGCGACGGCACCGCCCGCCGGCGCTCCGCTAGAGCTCGATCTGGGCGCCGATCTCGACCACCCGGTTGGGCGGCAGCGCGAAGAAGTCCGACGCCGAGCGCGCGTTGCGCGACAGGAACCGGAACAGCATCTTCCGCCACTCGGCCATCCCCCGCCCCTGCACCGAGCGGAGCGTCTCCCGCCCGAGGTAGAAGCTGGTGTCGGCCTCGTTGATCGTGAGCCCCTGCGCCTTGCAGCGCCGGAGCACGTCGAGCACGGCCGGGCTCTCCTTGAACCCGTAGTGCGCGGTGACCGCCCAGAACCCCTGCCCGAAGCTCTTGACGTGCACCTTGTCGTGGTCGGGGACCTCGGGGACGGCGTCGGTGGTGATCGAGAGGATGACCACCTCCTTGTGCAGCACCTTGTTGTGCTTGAAGTGGTGCAGGAGCACGTTGGGCGTCCCCCGCCGCGTCGACGACAGGAACACCGCCACCCCCGGCACCCGGTGCGGCTTGGTGGCCTCGATGTCGGCCAGGAAGATCCCCATCGGCAGCGAGTCGGCGGCGATCCGCTCGGCCAGCAGCGTCCGCCCGCGCTTCCAGGTCAGCATGATGGTGAAGATGCCGACCGCCACCGCCAGCGGGAACCAGCCGCCGTGCGCGATCTTGATCGAGCAGGCGCCGAAGAACGAGAGATCGAAGGTCAGGAAGACCGCCAGCAGCGCCGACGCCCGCAGGTGCCCCCACTTCCAGAGGTCGGTGGCCACGAAGTAGAACAGCATCGAGGTGATGGCCATCGTCCCGGTCACCGCGATGCCGTAGGCGTCGGCCAGCGCGCTCGACTCGCGGAAGCCGAGCACCAGCGCCACGCAGGCGACCATCAACATCCAGTTCACCTCGGGGATGTAGATCTGACCCTCGGTGACGCCCGAGGTGTGCACGATGGTCACGCGCGGCAGGTAGCCGAGCTGCACCGCCTGCCGGGTGAGCGAGTAGGCGCCCGAGATGAGCGCCTGCGAGGCGACCACCGTGGCGACGGTCGCCAGGATCACCATCGGGTAGAGCCAGGGGCCCGAGACCAGGCCGTAGAACGGGTTGGCCGCCGCCTCGGGGCGCTCGAGCAGCAGCGCCCCCTGCCCGAAGTAGTTGATGAGCAGCGCCGGGAACACGCAGCTGTACCAGGCGAGCCGGATGGCCCGCGTCCCGAAGTGCCCCATGTCGGCGTACAGCGCCTCGCCGCCGGTCACACAGAGGACGACCGACCCCAGCACCAGGAACCCGTGCCCGCGGTGGGCGAAGAAGAAGCTGAGCCCGTAGATCGGGTTCACCGCCTTGAGGATCTCCGGGTGGCGCGCGATCCAGGGGAGCCCGGCGGCGGCGATGGAGATGAACCAGAGCACGGTGATGGGCCCGAACACCGCGCCGATGCCGCCGGTGCCGCGCTTCTGCACCGCGAAGAGCGCGATCAGGATGAGGCAGGTGATCGGCACGACGAACGGCGAGAAGGCGCTGGTCGCCACCTCCAGCCCCTCGACCGCCGAGAGCACCGAGATGGCCGGGGTGATGACGCCGTCGCCGTAGAGCAACGCCGCCCCGAACAGCCCGAGGACGATGAGCAGCATCTTCGTCTTGCGCAGCCCCGTCCAGGTGGTGCGCGTCGAGGCCCGGTGCGCCCCCGACTCGTCGGCGTGGACCGCGGCCGCGCTGGGCCGCGCCACCAGCGCCATCAGCGCCAGCACCCCGCCCTCGCCGTCGTTGTCGGCCCGCATGACGAACAGCAGGTACTTCACCGAGACGACCAGCGTGATCGACCAGAAGATCAGCGACAGCACGCCGTAGATGTTGCCGCTCAGCGGCGCCACCCCGTGCGGCAGCGTCACGCACTCCTTGACCGCGTACAGCGGCGAGGTCCCGATGTCCCCGTAGACGACCCCGATGGCGCCCAGGGCCAGCTTGACCAGCCCGGCGCCGTGCGCTTCGGGGTGGTGGGAGTGAGAAGGAGCGGAGGCGGAGGCGGGCGCGGCTGGGTCGGGCATGAAGTCTGCTGCGGCGTCCTGCGCCGGAGCCGGATGATGAACGATTTGCATGCGCGAAGCGAGTTCCCCCGTCGGGCGACGAGCCCAGCCGCCATCATGCCCAGCTCAGGTTTCAGGGAGGTTTCGGCGCGATGAATTCGCCGTGCCACCGAGGGCCCGCCCGGAGCCCGAGGGATCGGGTTGACGAGCCGGCCCCAAGTGGCGTAAGTACCGTCACCACTTACGGAACCGCCCAGGTAGCTCAACTGGTAGAGCAACGGACTGAAAATCCGTGTGTAGACAGTTCGACTCTGTCCCTGGGCACCACAGGATCACTCGCTGTCATCTCACCGCGCGGCGAAGATCGTCGTGATCTGCGCGGCGCTCAGGGCGCTCGCGTAAATGCGCAAGTCGTCGAGCTGGCCGTCGAATGCTGGATCGGGCGTGAACTGCGAGCGGCCGAGCCAGTCGTTGGTCGTGGCGCCGAGGTCGGACGGCCGGAGCGTCAGGGCGGCGTTGGTGGCGACGGCGGCGCCGTTGATGTAGAGCGTCCCGCCGCCCGTGCCGAGCACGATCGCGACGTGGGTCCAGGTGCCGACCGGCAGGATGGCGGCGGCGTCGAGGCGTTGCTCGCTGGTGCTGCTGTTTCCGCTGGTGGTGATGGCGAACCGCGCGACGTTGCTGGTCCCGTTGTGGGGCGTGAAGAACATGTAGACGTTCGTGCTGCTGCCGAAGTCGAAGACGCGCTGCCAGGCGTGGTCGGTGTGGACGTTGACCCAGACCGCGATGGTCACGCTCGTCAGCGTCTGGAGCAGCGCGCTCGGAAGCGTGACGTAGTCGGCCGCCGCGCCCGGGAGGTCGAGCGCGTCGCCGATGACGCCGGCCGGGAACGTCGCCGTGCCGGCGAGCGTACCGTCGTGACCGTTCCCGGTGGCGTCCGGGATCGACGGACCGGCCGTCTGGTCGAAGGGGTAGTAGGCAAAGAGCGGCGGGAGGCTCTGCCCGCCGGCGCCGCCCGTCCCCGCTTTTCCGGCCGTGCCGCCGGTGCCGCCCGTGCCCGTCCCGCCGGTCCCGCCCGTGCTCGTGCCGCCGGTGCCGCCCGTGCTCGGTCGACCGCC
>DASZVW010000035.1:0-3343 GCA_035546895.1 Polyangia bacterium | reverse complement strand
GAACGGCGGCTCGGTGGCGGCGTTCTGGGTGACCTCGTACTGGATGCCGCTCAGCTTCTGCTTCAGCGCGGCGTCGGAAGGCTTGCTGTACCTCTTCGTCGACATCACACGTCCTCCTGCGGGGTCGGCGGCGGCGCGCGGCGCGGAGCGGCTCCAGCGGGCGACGCCCACCAGCGCGACGGCGACCATCGCGGCGACGGCGACGGTGGCGGGTGACGACAGCCTCGATCTCGGCTCCGGTCCGGGCGACTTCATGACGACCTCCTACGGAAGTCTACGATCGCCCGCGGCGGCGGTTACGCTCGGGGCGCCGGCGGGGCCGGCTTGCCCGCCTGGGCGGCCGGGGCGTCACCCCAGCGGAAGGGATCGGGCCGCAGCGCACCGCCGTTGAGCTGGTAGGCGCCGGCGTAGATGTCGAACCAGCAGACCTCCACCGGGACCACCAGACGGGCCTTGGGGGGGACCGGGAGCACCTTGACCTTCTGCAGCACCTCGGTCACGAGCTGGGAGCAGAAGAGCCGCCGCACCGCCGGCTCGCGGGTGATCACCTGGTGCCAGACGCGGGACATCCGCCCCGCCAGCCGGTACCACCGGCGCGTCAGGCGCGCCCACAGCGAACGGCCGTGAAAGAAGTGGAGGAACTTGTCGAACAGCGGGTGGTCGAGATCGTAGATGCCGGCCTCGACGACGCCGTCGTAGTTGTACTTGTCGAAGGCGTTCTTCTCGTAGAAGGCGGCCAGCGCCTCGGGGACCACCAGCGCGCGGCTCTTCGACACCAGCGGCAGGTAGAAGCAGACGTGCTGCTCCTGGTCGTACTTGGCCAGCGACTCGGCGAGCGGCGTCCGCGTCACCCCCAGCCCGGTGGCCTCCAGGACCTCGAACGGCCCGTCGGCCTTCTCGCGCATCAGGATCGCGACGTGCGAGATCGCCGACTTGGTGGCCCCCTGGATGAACTCGTCGACCTTGCTGGCGCCGTAGAAGGCCAGCACGTCGCCCACGGCCACCTCGCCGCAGCGGCCCTGCAACAAATCGTCAATCGTCGCCAGCTTGGGAACGAGGGGCATGAAGGTGGCCTCCTGACCTTGAAACGCGCGAACGGGCCAAATTTCCCGCCCGAGAGCCTACACCCGCTGGACGCGCGGGGGCAGTCGCGTTAGACATGGGCCGCGCGGCCGCCCGCGCTCGGGGGACGATGGATCTCGGCGCAGTCGCGTTCCGCGGAACCACGCGGTTTCGTCTGGTCCGCTTCCTGGGACGGGGCGGGATGGGCGTCGTCTACGAGGCGTTCGACGAGGCCAACGGCGTGCCGGTGGCGCTCAAGCTCCTGCCGGTGGTCAGCCCGGACATGCTCCTCCGCTTCAAGCGCGAGTTCCGGGCGGTGGCGGACGTGCGCCACCCCAACCTGGTGCGGCTGGGCGAGCTGGTCTCCGAGGGGTCGCAGTGGTTCTTCACCATGGAGCTCGTGCAGGGGATCGACCTCATGAGCTACGTGCGCGGCCTGGAGCCGGCGGCCGGGCGGCTCTCGGTGGCGCCGGTGCTGGGGGCGGACGCGCCCACCCCCATCGTCAAGCCGGGGGACGCCGTCCGCCGCTACGACCCCGCCTCCGGCCTGCCGCTCGGCGCCCCCCCGGGCCCGAGCTACCGCGAGGAGCGGCTGCGGCCGGTGCTGGCGCAGCTGGCGCGGGCGCTGGCGGCGCTGCACGCCGCCGGCTGCGTCCACCGCGACGTCAAGCCGTCGAACGTGCTGGTGACGGCCGAGGGGCGGGCGGTGCTGCTCGACTTCGGGCTGGTGAGCGCGGCCTCGATCGAGACCACCCAGTCCGGCGCCGGGACGCCCGAGTACATGGCCCCCGAGCAGGTGGCCATGCAGCCGGTGAACGCCGCCGCCGACTGGTCCGCCTGCGGCGTCATCCTGTTCGAGCTGCTGTCGGGGCGGCTGCCGTTCGAGGGGCTGCCGCACGAGATCCTCTACCGCAAGCAGCACGGGCGGGCGCCGCGGGTCGCCGCGCTGGCGCCGGGCGCGCCGCCCGATCTGACGGCGCTGTGCGACCGGCTGCTGGAGGGCCATCCCGAGGCGCGCGCCTCGGCCGTCGAGATCCTGGCCGCGCTGGCCCCGACGCCGGCCGGGCGCGCCGTCGATCCGCCGGCGGCGCCCGACGAGGCGATCCGGTTCGTGGGGCGCGAGCGCGAGCTCGACGCGCTGGAGGCGGCGCTCGACGGCGTGCGGAAGGGGGACGGCGCGCGGGTGCTCATCGTGCGCGGCGAGTCGGGGGTGGGGAAGTCGGCGCTCGTGCGGGCGTTCCTCGAGACGCGGCTCGAGCGCGACGAGCACGCGCCGCCCATCCTCCTCACCGCCCGCTGCTACGAGCGGGAGCTGCTGCCGTTCAAGGCGCTCGACGGCCTGGTCGACGTCCTCACCAGCCTGCTGCGCCAGCTCGACCCCGACACGCTGGGGCGGATCGTCCCCGACCGCGCCGCCGTCCTCCTGCAGGCCTTCCCGGTGCTGGGGCGGATCCCGCTCATCGCGCACGCGCCGCACCAGTTCGTGGGGCCCGACCCGCGCGAGGTGCGCGCCTCGATGTTCGTCGTCTTCCGGCAGCTCCTGCGCGCGCTCGGCGAGCGGGCGCCGATCGTCGCCTACGTCGATGACCTGCAGTGGGCGGACGCCGACTCGCTGGCGCTGCTCTCCGAGGTGCTGCGCCCGCCGGAGGCGCCGCGGATGCTGCTGCTCGGCACGCTGCGGACCGCGGGCGCGGACGAGTCGGCCGGGCGTCTCCTGGCCGCCGACGTCCCCGAGGAGCAGCTCGCGCTCGGCAACCTGGGCGGCGAGGCCGCGCGGGCGCTGGCGCGCGAGCTCCTGCAGTCGGGCGGCGCCGCCGATCCCGATCGCGGCGCCGACGTGCTGGCGCGCGAGTCGGCCGGCCACCCGCTCTTCCTGTTCGAGCTGGCGCGCACCGCCCACCTGCGGCGCGGGAACGGCGCCCACCTGACGCTCGACAGCGTGCTCCGCGCGCAGATGGAGGCCTTCCCCGACCCGACCGTGCGGGTGCTCCGCACGCTGGCCATCTCGGGCGCCCCCACGCCGATGCGGATGCTGCGCCGGCTGGGCGACCTCGACGGCCCGACCGCGGTGCGGATGCTCGACGAGCTGCGCGCCGCGCGCCTTGTCTACTCGGTGACCGAGCGCGGGGACGAGCTCCTCGACTTCACCCACGATCGGATCCGGCAGGTGGCGCGCCAGTCGACCTCCAGCGCCGCCGCGCGCGAGCTGCACGAGAAGCTGGCCGAGGCGTTCGAGGACGCCGGCAACTCGTTGCGCGCCGGCGGCCACTGGCGCGAGGCC
>DASZVW010000034.1:0-1592 GCA_035546895.1 Polyangia bacterium | reverse complement strand
GCCCGGGGCTCAGGACGGCGCCGGATGTCACTGCGCGGCGGGCGGGGCCGGCGGCGGCGGCTGGCCCGGGCTGCTGCTGGCCGGGGCCGCGATCCTGGTCCGGCGGCGGCGCCGGAGCGGGGCGGGCGGCGCGCGCCGCCGGGGGTCGTTTTCCGTCGGTCCTTCGCCTCGACAGTCGCGGATCCGCGGTGTAGATTTCGCTCCTCTTTGTACACGGCGTTTCCGTACAAGGCTGGGCCCATAGCTCAGCGGTCAGAGCTGGCGGCTCATAACCGCCTGGTCCCTGGTTCGAATCCAGGTGGGCCCACTCTCGACGAGACGGACATGCCGGTCATACGATCGGCCGATATGGAGGAAGGCATTGCGCGATCAGCTTAAGCGACTGGAAGACCTGCAGGCACACGACGCGAAGATTCAAGAGCTGGAGAGCTCGCTCAAGGCCATCCCCGCGAAGTTGGCCGCGACCGAGAACGATCTGGCGCGGGTCGAGGGGCTCCTGGCCAACGAGCGGCAGGCGCTGGGCGAGACCGAGAAGTACTACGGCGAGCAGAAGGGGCTCCTCACCGACGACGAGATCCAGGTGGCGGGCGCCAAGCACAAGCTGGCCCAGGCCAAGAACTCGAAGGAGTACATGGCCGCGCAGCGCGAGATCGAGCAGCGCCGCGAAGGGCTGACCACCCGCGAGGGGGAGATCGCCAAGCTGGTCGAGGCGGTCGACGCCAAGAAGAAGCTGCTGGCCGACAAGGCCGGCGACGTCGAGGCGCTGCGGGCCTCCATCGCCAAGGACAACGAAGCGGCCAAGGCCCGGATGGCCGAGATCGAAGGGAAGATCGCCGCGCTGCGCGCCGAGCGCGAGCAGCTGGCGGCGGCGGTCAAGCCCGACGTGCTCAAGCGCTACTCGAGCATCCGGATGCGGCGCGGCCTGGCGGTGGTCAGCGTCCGCAACGGGACCTGCCAGGGGTGCAACATGAACATCCCGCCGCAGCTCTACAACACCATCCAGCGCGGGCAGAGCATCGAGACCTGCCCCTCCTGTCATCGGATCATCTACTGGGAGGATCTGATGAAGGAAGACAAGCCCGGCGACGCCGGGGCCACGCCGCCCGCGGGCTGATCCGCGGTATAGTCCTCCCGCTTCTCGCTCGAGCCGGACAGGTGGTCGCGGCGGGCCCTTCGGGCGCCCGTCGAGGAAAGTCCGGGCTCCGCAGGGCAGGGTGCTGGCTAACGGCCAGTCGAGGTGACTCGAAGGACAGTGCAACAGAAAACAGACCGCCGGTTCGCAAGGACCGGCAAGGGTGAAACGGCGCGGTAAGAGCGCACCGCCCCCTCGGTGACGAGGGGGGCACGGCAAACCCCACCTGGAGCAAGACCGGTCCGAGATCGCGGGGCGACCCGCCGGCGTGGCCCGCGCCGATTCGGTCTCGAGTTGGTCGCACGAGCCGTCCCGGCAACGGGCGGCCCAGAGGAATGACCACCACCGGCGGCAACGCCGGAACAGAACCCGGCTTACGGCCGGCTCGAGCGAGGGGCGCTTCGCTACGCTCCGCTGCGCGGGGGGGGGGTTGCCCCCACCCCGGGGCCCCCCCCCCGAC
>DASZVW010000033.1:0-5936 GCA_035546895.1 Polyangia bacterium | reverse complement strand
GTGGTGCGCTTCGAGCCGGCGCGCGCGATCAGCGTGGGCGCGATCGCCGGCGTGCGCGACTTCCGCCGCTACCTCGACGCCAAGACGGCGGCGCTGAAGGCGACGGCCGCCACGGCCGATCCGGCGCGCGTCGCCTGCGACCTCTGGCACCTGCGCGCCTACTACTTCGCGGCCAACGACGATCCGGCGCGGCGGCGGGCGGTGGCCGCGGCGCTGGCCCCGGACGACCCGGGCGCGGCGGCGCTCTGGGACGGCTGGCTGGCGGGGGCGCGCGGCAGCTTCCCGGCCGGCTGGTCGAAGCTGCGCGCGCATGGCGCGGCCTACGGCGACTGGCGTGCCTCGGGGGAGGGCGCCGCCTGGCGCGTGCGGGAGGCGCCGGCCAACCAGACGCCGCCGTCGGGCGGCCGGCCCGGGCCCCCCTTCGTCGACACCTATACGCGGGCCGGCGCCGACGGCAGCCGGGGCGCGCTGGTCTCGCCGCCGTTCGTGCTGGCCGGCGACGCCGTCACGCTGGAGATCGGCGGCGGCCTGTCGCCGTCCGACGCCCACGTCGATCTCCTGGTCGACGGCCGGCCGGTGAAGACCGCCACCGGCTGCGACGCCGACATCTGGGGCGCGCGCCTCTGGGACACCCGGGCGCTGCGCGGCAAGACCGCCACGCTGGCGGTGGTCGACAGCGGCGCCGGCCCCTGGGCGCACGTGGAGGTCGATGCCCTCGACGAGTGGGCCGTGGCGGCGCCTGCGGCCGCCGCGCGCTGAGCCGACTCGGCTACCGGTTCACCGCGCAGCTCTCGACGGTGGCGGCCACCAGGCCGTCCTGATCCTCCCAGGCGCCGTCCGGCCGCCAGCGGACGCGGACCGGCCCCGAGGTGCCGGCGATCTTCACCCCGCAGGTCAGCGTCACCCGCTCGGACGAACCCGCCGCCAGCGCGCCCGCGACCCACGCGGCGACGTGGCTCTCGGCGAAGGCGCCGGACAGCAGCACCACCATCCCGCCGGTCGTCACGTAGGGGTGCAGCCAGCGATCGCCGCCCGGCGGGGTGGCCTCGCCCAGGGGACGGCCGCGGCCGTCGTACCGGCAGCGCAGCCCGCCGATGGCGCCGTCCGCGCTGCAGGCGAGGTCGGTCCGATCCACGGGCACCACGGTGACGGCGAACGCCTGCTCCGTCCCCTCGAGGTCGGGGCGCCCGCGCGCGAACCAGACCACCGCGGCCAGCAGGATCCCGGCCGCGGCGATCGTCCAGTCACGTCGAGGGCGCGCCGTCATCGCCAGCTCGGCAGGAACAACCGGTGCCGCATCGCCTCGGGCGAGAGGGGAACGAACGACCAGACCGGCGCGTAGAAGGCGGTCACCAGCAGGACCACGACGAAGAACACCAGGACGGCGACCGGCCGGCGCCGGATCCACCACGCCGACGCCGCGCCCAGCAGCACGACCAGGCCCAGGTACGACGGAAGGAAATGATAGATGTACGAATCGCGGTGGGTCAGCACCCAGGGGGCCAGGAAGCCCGCCACCAGCGCCAGGACGATGAGCGCCGCGCGGCCGTGCGCGGCCAGAAAATCGCCGTCGCCGGCCGGACCGCGCTCGGACACCGCCGCGCCGGGGCCTGCCGCCCCGGGGCCGAGCGTGGCGCCGAGGCCGCGCCAGGCGATCTTCACCGACAGCGCGAGGCCGGTGGCGACCGCCCCCCACCAGACGGCGAGGTTGCCCAGGCTGCTCAGGACCCGGACGCCCGCGACCTGATCGACGGAGCCGAGCATCACCGGCCGCCAGGGGAGCGCCCAGGTCGGCCAGCCGGAGACCCAGGGATTCTTCATTTCGGTGAGGCCGACGTGGCGCTTGAGCAGCGCCACGCTGGCCTCGACGACGGCGCCGAGCGAGGCGGGCTGCCGGGCCATCCGCAGGCCGATCGCGAACAGGGCGCAGTAGACGGCGCCCGCCACGGCGACCAGGATCGCGAACGAGAGCAGCCGCTGGCGCCGCGCGTGCGGGCGCCCGGAGCCCTCGGCGGTCAAGAGCGCGACCGCCAGCGGCAGCAGCACGCCCGCGCCGCTGAACTTGACGTTGCCCGCGATCCCCAGGAGGGCGCCGCCCGCCAGGGCGATCCGGCGCGTCCCGCGCGCGCTGGCCACCAGCAGCGCGGCGGCGGCGCAGGCGGCCAGGTAGCCGTCGAGGAGACCGACGCGCGAATAGCCGATGAAGAAGCCGTCGGCGCTCAGCAGGGCGGCGGTGAGCCACCCGGCCCGCGGGTCCCGGAACAGCCGGCCGGCGGCCAGGGCGCCGCACAGGATCGTGAGCAGGCCGAGCACCAGCGCCGGCAGCCGCCACCCGAGCGGCCCGTCGCCGGCCACGCGGATCGAGGCGGCGATGAGCAGCTTGCCGAGCGGCGGGTGGTCGTTCCAGTCGGCGCGCCCGGCCAGGTAGTTGCGCGCGTTCTCTACGAAGTGGACCTCGTCGAAGAGCAGCGTGCTGGGGAAGCGGAAGGCGTGCAGGCGCAGCGCGCAGCCGGCGACGATCAGGACCAGCGCCAGCAGCGCGACGGGCGCGCCCGGCTCGCGCGCCGCCCGCCACAGGCGATCGCGCGCCGTCAGGATCCGGTCCATGTTCCTGGAGGTTGCCAGTTTGCGGCCGACAAGGCGATAGCCGAATCGCGGGCGTCGTCGGGGCGGCGGTCGTCGGCTACGATCACCATCCGAGGAGGTGACCCATGGCGACGAAGGAGATCAGCAAGCGGTACGTGGAGCTGTGCAAGGCCGGCAAGAGCGAGGCCTGTCTCGACGAGCTCTACGCGAAGGACGCGGTGAGCGTGGAGGCGACCGCCATGCCCGGCATGGACCGGGTGACGAAGGGGCTCGACGCCATCCGCGCCAAGGGCCAGGCGTGGGGGAAGGACAACGTCGTCCATAGCGCCGAGGTGTCCGGCCCCTACCCGAACGAGGATCGGTTCGCGGTCCGCTTCACCTACGAGGTGACCAACAAGCCGAGCGGCCGGCGGATGAAGATGGACGAGGTCGGCCTCTTCACCGTCGAGAACGGCAAGATCACCCGCGAGGAGTTCTTCTACCCGACCGAGGGGTGAGGCGGACGGTCAGCGTTCGAACATCTGGTCGACCGGCACCACGCGGACGGCGTCCTTGGCGAGCGGGACGGGGAACTTCTCGATCAGCTTGTCCTCGGCCAGGACGTCGGCCGCGGTGCCGGCGGTGTCGTAGGTGATCGGCGTCGGCGCGCCGCTCAGGAGCTGGTCGGCCAGCGCCTGGGCGTGGTCGGCCACGATGGCGATGCTCAGCCCCTCGAGCGAGAGGTGCTTGCGCACCGCCCTGTCGACGTCGGCCTTGGTCATCTTGGGGAGCCGCGCCTCCAGCTCCTTGACCAGGTCCTTGCCGGTCAGCACGGCGTCGATGGCGTAGCCGAGCCGGCGCGACACGTCCTGCGTCCACAGCAGCGCGTAGTTGGCCAGGAAGGTCTTGGTGGCCTCGAAGCCCGCCTGGGGGATCCCCTCGCGCAGCAGCTTGTCGGTCTCCCACAGCGCCGCGCGCAGCGCGAACAGCGTGTTCTGCGGCGGCACCGGGCGCAGCCAGATCTCGAACTGCTGCTGGCGGCGCGGGACGTTGGGGAGCGGGAAGGTCGACCAGCCGTCCTGGATGAAGTTCTCGATGTAGGCGTAGTCGCCGTAGTTGAGCCCGCGGTTGCCGCGCAGGTGGTTCATCAGCACGCCGTTGAAGGTGCGGTGCTCGCCGAGGTACGAGCGCGCCACCGTCAGCGGGTAGAAGTCGGGATCCTTGCGGGTGACGTCGATGGCGTGGCCGATCGAGACGGCGTCAGCGCGCGCCTCCTTCTGCACGACCAAGAGCTGGTTCTCTTTGTGAACCGGGGGCGGCGGCAGCTTCGGCAGCGACGGCGCCTTGGCCGGCAGCGCGGCGAAGCGCTTGGCGAAGGCCTCGGCGAACCCGGCCGGGTAGCCGCCCGCGACCCCGACCACCAGGCGGCTGCGCGCGTAGTGCCCGGCGTAGAACTTCTTCACGTCGTCGAGCGTGACGGCGCCGAGGCCGGCGACCGTCCCCTGCGTCGGGCGCCCGTAGGGGTGTCCCTGGTAGAGCACCGTCGCCAGCGCCTGCTTGCCGAGGTCCTCGTCGGCGTTCCCGCGCAGCGTCTTCTCCACGTAGTCGAGCGCGTCCTGCTTGGTGCGCGTGAAGTCGTCGTCGGCGAAGCGGGGGGTGAGCACCTGCTCGGCCAGCAGGTCGGCGAACTTGGCCAGGTTGTCGCGGTGGACCGTCCCCTCGAAGACCACCGACTCCTTGTCGCCGTAGACGCGGATCTCGGCGGCCAGCGGGTAGAGCGCGTCGAGCAGCTCGGCGTAGGTGCGCGCCTTGCTGCCGCCGCGGCCGATCATCTCGGCGGTGAGCGCGGCCAGCCCCTCCTTGCCGGCCGGGTCGTCGACGGCGCCGATCTGGAACACCAGCCGGATCGCGCACAGCGGGCTCTCCGGCGAGGGGATGAAGACGGTGCGGATGCCGGCCACGTGGGTCGGCGTCTTGGCCGGTTTGGCCGTGGGCGCCGCGACGGCCGTGCCCGCAGCGAGGAGGACGGAGGAGAGCAGCATGATCGCGTGGACGGAGCCGAGCTTAGCTCGGCGGAGTCCGTCGCGGGAGGGGGCGGGAACCCTTTGAGGGTTCCCGAATTTGATCGACAACCTCATTTGCCGGCCTTGAGGGTGACGACCGTGCGATTGATCGGCTGGAAGTAGGCGGCGGCGACGCGCTTGACGTCGGCGCTGGTGACCTTGTCGTAGAGCGCGAAGTAGGCGTTGATCGAGCCGAGGTCGCCGGTCAGCGCCAGGAACGACGCCGCGGTGGTGGCGGTCTTGTCGGCGGTCGAGAGCTGGCCGGCGAAGGCGTACTTCACGTGCGAGAGGACCTCGTGCAGCGTCTTGTCGTCGACCCCATCCTTGGCCAGGCGCCCCATCTCGTCGTGGATCGCCTGGCCGACGTAGCCGACGTCGCCCGGCTTCTTGATGCGCGCGAACACGGTGAAGAGGTTGGGGTCGACGTGGGCGTCGTTGGAGCCCGAGAGCGACTCCACCTTCTGCTCGGTGATCACCAGCTTCTTGTAGAGCGGCGCCCGCTCGGCGAACAGCAGCTCGGCCAGCACGTCCAGCGTCGGCAGGTCGACGTTGGTCGTCGAGAACCCCGGCGTGTGGTACCCCTCGATCAGCATCGGCAGCGTGGGGCCGGGCCAGGTCAGGTCGGCGCGCTGCTCCTTCTTCTGCGGCGGCTCGACGGGGATGGCGGGGTGCGGGGCGCCCGGTTTCCAGGTGCCGTAGCTCGCCGCGACCAGGTCGAAGACCGCCTGCGGGTCGGCGTCGCCCACCACCAGCAGCACCACGTTCTCCGGGCGGTAGTAGCGCTCGAAGAAGGTGCGCGAGTAGGCCATCTCGTTGGGCATGTTCTCGATGTCCTTCAAGAAGCCCATGGTGGTGTGCTTGTAGGTGTGGGTCGTGAAGGCGTGGTCGTAGAGGACCTCGACCATCTTCTCGATCGGGTTGGAGGCGTTCTTGTTGTATTCGCCGAGGACGGCGCGCGCCTCCTTCTGGAAGTCGGGGAGCTGGTACTGCAGGTGCTGGAAGCGATCGCTCTCCAGCTCGACGATCTTGGGGAGCGCCTTGGTGCCGGCCAGGATGTGATAGACGGTGAGGTCGTCGGAGGTGAAGGCGTTGGAGTCGGCGCCCATCTGCTTGAGGGCGGCGTTGTAGGCGTCGAGCGAGTACTTCTCGGTGCCGTGGAACATCATGTGCTCGAAGAAGTGCGCGAACCCCGACTTGCCGGGCTCGACCTCGTTGCGGCTGCCGGTGCGCACCACCGAGTAGTAGGCGACCAGGCCCGGCGAGTCGTACTTCACGACGTAGACGCGCAGGCCGTTGGGGAGCGTCTTC
>DASZVW010000032.1:0-9851 GCA_035546895.1 Polyangia bacterium | reverse complement strand
GCCGTCCCGCCGGTCGCGGGCGCGCCCCCGCGTCCCCCGCCGCCCGCCGCGCCGCCCTCGCCCGTGACGCCCGCTGCGCCGCCGCCGTGGCCGCCGGTCCCCGTCGACGACATGCCGCCGCCGCAACCGGCGATCACCAGCATCGCCATCCCCGCCGCCGCCCGCCGCACCATTACTCCATGTCGGCCATGACGATGGGCGGGTGGTGCATCATGGTGATCTCCGGCGAGGGGCCGACGGCGCTCTTGGCCATGGCGATCGCCTCGGGGAGCGACTCGGCCCGGTCCCAGCCGAGGATCTTCGGGACGTGGGCGTTCGAGGCGCCGGCGACGATCACCTTGCCCACGTGCTGGCGGCCGTGCTCGCCCCAGTACCACATGTTGAAGGGATGCACGCCGTGGTAGGCGTTGCCGCGCCGGTACATCTCGATGTAGCTGGGGTTCTTGGCGAACTCCTCCTCGTACTTGCGGTGCATGACGTGCGCGTCGCGCGTCTCGGGGAGGATCCGGTTGAAGAACTCGATGTAGCTCGGGTGCTGGACGTGATCGAACTCGTCGTACACGGGGTGGGTCAGGATCATCACCCCCCCCTTCTTTAGCACCGGCTTGCCGCGGAACATGTTGTGGAAGTACCCGAGCCCCATCGTCTGCACGAGGATGGGGTTGAGGATCGAGTTGACGTTGTAGGGGCTGATGAACGGCACGCCGCAGATGAGGATGTCGGCCTGGCCGCGCACGTGGACGGCGTACTGCTCGAAGCAGCGGGCCAGCGTCTTCTCGTGCACCGGCACCGTCTTGCCGGCGTGCACGGCGATCATCTGGTACTGCGAGGGGATGGCCTGGAACAGCTTCCGCTTGGCGCCCGCCGGCAGCTTGGAGAGGCTCCAGCGCATCGCCTCGAACTTGATGCGATCGACCTCGGTGAACTCGTCCTCGTTCTTGGACAGGAAGGCGGTCGGCCCGGCGAACATCCGGTTGTTCAGCACCGTCTCGATGTGGAAGACGTTCAGGTGCTGGTCGACGATGGCCCCCTGCCGCTCGATCTTGGTGGCCATCGTCGAGTTCTTGGGGTCCATGTACCCCGACGAGCGCATCGTCGTCGGCTCGTGGTGGGGCTTGGTCACCTCGTAGTCGCCGAGGCCGATGGTCACCGACTTGTGGCCGCCGTCCATGGGGACGAAGTTGATGTTGACGTAGATGACGAGGTCGCTCTCCACCGCCCGGCGGTGGATGTTGACCGCCTCCTTGTGCTCCGTCCGCCCCAGGTGGACGAACCCGTCGGGGTCCTCGACGTCGTTGCAGTAGTAGCGGTCCGGGTAGAAGGCGTCGTGGATCTTCGACCCCACCATGCGGCGCATCTCGGGCTCGGTCATCTTCCGGTGCAGACAGGTGGCGACGATGATGTGGACGTCGTCGACGCCGTTGGCGTCCAGCATCTCCAGCAGGATCTCGATGATCGTCTGCCGGATGTCCGGCGTCGCCATCGGCGGCAGCGGCACGCTGATGTCGTCGACCGCGATGGTGACCCGCATCCCGGGCGCCAGCTGCGCGTAGAGCGGATCGGCCTCCAGCGGGTGGTTGAGCGCGTAGCGGATGGCGGCGCCCGGGTTGGCCAGCCCCTCGATGGGGGGCTTCGGGTAGATGACCCGGGTGCCGATCGGCAGGTCCTCGAGCAGGAGGTCCTCGCCCGAGAACAGCACGCGCGGCGCCGAGTCGCCGTCGATGTAGACGACCTGATCGTCTTCCTTGTTCCGCGGAACCGGGCCGCGCAGGACTTTGGGGGCTCTTTCTCGCATTTATCGTAAGTCCAAAATCGGCCAGTCGTGCTGCATGGCCGTGTTCCGCAGCCGGATGTCCGGGTTGACCGCCGTCGGGTGGCCGACGACCGACAGCATCGGCAGGTCGCTCATGCTGTCGCTGTAGCCGTAACAGTCCGAGAGGTTCAGCTTTTCCTTCTCCGCGTAGATCCGCATCCAGCTGGCCTTGGTCGCCGAGGCCATCATGGGCGGCAGCAGCCGCCCGGTGGCGTATCCGTCCACGAACTCCAGCCGGTTGGTCACATAGTCGTCGATCTTGAGGTGCTTGGCGAGCGGGCCGACCGTGAGGTCGAGCGCCCCGGTCACCAGCACCTGCCGCAGCCCGAGCTGACGCGATTTGTCGATGAGCTCGTAGGCCCCCGGGAAGATCGAGGGGCGCAGGACGGTGTCGAACAGCTCGTCGGCCAGCGCCCGCAGCCGGTCCTCGGACTCCCCCTTGTAGCGGATGAAGAAGATGTCGTTGAACAGCCGACGGTTGAAGAAGTCGGTGGCCAGAAAGAGCGGGACGCTGACCAGCGTGGCCGCGGTCTTGGTGATGCTCTTCAGGATCCCCTGCTGGTTGCGGGCGCTGAAGGCGAACGCGTGGACCAGGTTGGTGCGGACGAGCGTCCCGTCCAGGTCGTAGAAAGCAGCGGCGGCCATCGAAATTAGTGCCCGCCCCGTATACCACAGGCATAATCGGCAGGCCTTTCAATGAAGCGGGTCGTCGGCCGCGAGCTCCTGACCACGATTCTCAAGGAGGCGACCCCGCCCGATCTGCGGGTCGTGGGGCGGACGCTGGCGCACGCCGCCATCGTGGGCGCCGCCGCCGGGCTGATGGGCGCGGCGTTCTTCGCCACGCTCGAGCTGGTGCAGCGGCTGGTGCTGGAAGACCTGGGGGGCTACCGGCCGCTGCGGGCCAGCGGCGAGACCTTCCTGCCCGAGATCGGCCACCTGGCCCACTTCCGCCCCTGGCTGCTGGTGCTGCTGCCCGCGGGGGGCGCGCTCCTGGGGGGGCTGGTGGCCCAGCTGGCGCCGGAGACCTACGGCGGCGGCGGCGACGCCATGATCGACGCCTTTCACCACCACGAGGGGAAGATCCGCAAGCGGGTCGCCTGGGTGAAGGCGCTCGCCTCCATCCTCACGCTGGGGACGGGCGGCTCGGGCGGCCGCGAGGGGCCGACCATGCAGATCGGCGGCGCGCTGGGGTCGCTGTGTGGGCGGCTCCTGCGCGTCGACGCGCGCGAGCGCCGCATCCTGATGGTGGCCGGCGTGGCGGCCGGCATCGCGGCGGTGTTCCGCACCCCGCTCGGCGCCGCGCTGCTGGCGGTCGAGGTGCTCTACCGGGACGACTTCGAGGCGGACGCGCTCATCCCGGCCGTGTTCGCCAGCGTGACCGCCTACTCGGTGGTCATCTCGATCTTCGGCCAATCGACGCTGTTCGCCCACCCCGGGCGGTTCCCGTTCGTCATCCAGCACCTCTGGATCTACGGGCTGCTGGCGCTGCTGGTGTCGATGCTCGCGGTGCTGTTCCTGACCACGCTGCGCAGCGTGCAGAGGCTGACCGCGGGGCTGACCATCCCGCTGTGGGCGCGGCCGGGGCTGGGAGGGCTCACCGTCGGCGTCGTCTGCGTCCCCATCATCTTCGTGGTCGGCTGGAAGCTGGCGCAGCCCGGCCAGGGGCTGGGCCTGCTGGGCGGCGGTTACGGCGCGGTCCAGATCGCCGTCACCGGCGCCAGCTGGCTGCCGCTCGGCTGGAGCGGGGCGGCGCTGCTGCTGTTTCTCTGCCTGGCCAAGATCGTCGCCTCCTCGCTGACCATCGGGTCGGGCGGCAGCGCCGGCGACTTCGCCCCCGCGCTGGTGATCGGGGGGCTGTTCGGCGGGGCCTTCGGCCGCATCGCGCAGCTCCTGCTGCACGACCCGCGCATCGATCCGGGGGCCTTCGCGCTGGTGGCCATGG
This sequence comes from Polyangia bacterium, assembly GCA_035546895.1. GTDB lineage: Bacteria > Myxococcota_A > Polyangia > Fen-1088 > Fen-1088 > JADGRB01. The sequence goes on along the minus strand of DASZVW010000032.1, from coordinate 6,096 downwards.
GGACGTTCTATGGCGGCGTCTCGCACACGCCGCTGTCGTCGCTGGTGCTGGTCTGCGAGCTGGCCGGCAGCTACGACCTCCTGGTGCCGCTCATGCTGGCGGAGGGGATCGCCTTCATCGCCCTGCGCAAGCGGTCGCTCTACACGGCGCAGATCCCGACCCAGCGCGAGTCGCCCGTGCACCAGGCCGCCACCGTCGACGTGCTGTCGGCGACCCGGGTCGGCGCGGTGATGCGCATGATCTCGGTCAGCGGGATCCCCATCGCCGCGCGCGAGTTCTCCGTCCGCTCGGACGCCAACCTGCGCGCCGCCGCGGAGACGATGCTGGCCAACAAGCTGCGCGAGATTCAGGTCACCGACGCCGAGGGGCACGTGGTCGGCCTGCTCGACGAGGCCGACATCTCGCGCTTCTATCTCGACGCCGCCAGCAAGCCGCCGGCCGCCGCGCCGGAGCCCGCGGGCTGAGCGCCGGCGGAACGCGCTAAAAATTTGTTGGCAGTTTGCTCCGGCGTTAGACTGGCCGCCAGATGGGCGTCGCGCGCTGGGTCCCGATCGGTCTCCTGGTCTCTCTCCTCGCCGCCGGCTGCGGAGGCGGCTCGAACGGCATGGAGGGCACCGGCGGGCGCCGGCCCGGCACGGGCGGCGCCGCCAGCGGCGGGAGCAACGGCACCGGCGGCGGCACCGGAACGGGCGGCGGCGGACCGGTCTGCTCGCCGTTCAACGGGACCTGCGGCGTCGCCGGCGGCACCTGCTGCACGGGCCTGACCTGCGTCAATGACTCCTATTGCTGCCTCGGCCCCGGGTCGTACGACGACTACAGCAGCTGCAACTTCGACGACCAGTGCTGCAGCGGACACTGCGACCTGAACTTCGATCAGTGCTGCAGCGGCGGCGGCGAGCAGTGCCTGGTCGACAGCGACTGCTGCACCGGCTACGGCTGCTCGGGCAACGGCGGCACCACCTGCTGCGCCGGCACCGACGCCCCCTGCGCCAGCGCCCAGGACTGCTGCCCGGGAGAGACCTGCGGGACCATCTGCCCCGGCGGGATTTGCCAGACCGAGAAGGGGTGCTGCGTCGCCCCCGGCGGCTACGGCTGCCTGACCGACGACGACTGCTGCAACGACCTCGGCCCCGGCAACTGCTTCGACGGGACCTGCTGCGTCTCGTTCGGGTACGCCTGCCAGAAGGACGCCGACTGCTGCGGCGTCTCCTGCACCAACGGCACCTGCGGCGGCTGAGCGCCGCAGGTGCGCCGATCGCAGCGGCGCGAGCCCGCTACTTGTTCTGCTTGGCGCGGAACTCGGCCATCATCACTTCGCGGGCCTGCTTCGGCACCTCGGCGTACTTCTGGAACTCCATGGTGAACTCGCCCTTGCCCTGCGTGGCCGAGCGGAGGTCGGTCGAGTAGCCGAACATGTCGTTGAGCGGCACCTCGGCCATCGCCTGGACGAACCCCTCCTGCTTCTCAGAGGAGATGATCGTCCCGCGGCGCTGGTTGAGCTGGCCCATGACCGCCCCCTGGAACTCCTCGGGGAACTGCACCTCGACCCGCATGATCGGCTCCAGGATGGTCGGCTTGGCCGCCTGGTAGGCCTCGCGGAAGCCCATGAGGGCGGCCGTGCGGAAGGCGATCTCCGACGAATCGACCGGGTGCGAGGCGCCGTCGTTGATGACGCACTTGACGCCCACGATCGGGAACCCGATGAGCGGACCCTTCTTGACCGCCTCGCGGAACCCCTTCTCGCAGGCGGGGATGAACTCGCGCGGGATGGCGCCGCCCACGATCTCGTCCTCGAACTCGAAGCCGGTCGGGTGATCGGCGGGCAGCGGCTCGATGTAGCCGCCCACCTTGCCGTACTGGCCGGAGCCGCCGGTCTGCTTCTTGTGCGTGTAGTTGAACTCCGAGCGCTGGCCGATCGCCTCGCGGTAGGCGACCTGGGGCTTGCCCGAGATGACCTCGCAGGCATACTCGCGCTTCATGCGCTCGATGTAGATCTCGAGGTGGAGCTCACCCATCCCGCTGATGATGGTCTGGGCCGACTCCTCGTCGCGGCGGACGCGGAAGGTCGGGTCTTCCTTGGTGAAGCGGTTGAGCGCCTTGGAGAAGTTGGCGGCGTTCCCCTTGTCCTTGGGGGCCACGGCCAGCGAGATGACGGCGTCGGGGACGTGCATCGACGTCATCGTGTAGTTGATCGACTCGTTGGTGAACGTGTCGCCCGACGAGCACTCGACGCCGAACAGGGCGACGATGTCACCCGCCGAGGCGGTCTCGATGTCGTTCATCTCGTTCGAGTGCATGCGGACCAGCCGCGGCACCTTGACCCGCTTCTGGTTGGCGCTGTTGTTGACGATGAAGTCGCCCTTGGTCAGCGTCCCCTGGTAGATCCGCATGTAGGTCAGCTGCCCGTAGCGGCCGTCCTCCAGCTTGAAGGCCAGGCCGACGAACGGCTTCTTGGGGTCGGAGTCCAGGATGATCTTCTCTTCCTTCTTGTCCTGGTCGAGCGCGATGTTCTGCACCTCCTTGGGGTTGGGGAGGTACATGTTGACGCCGTCGAGCATCAGCTGGACGCCCTTGTTCTTGTAGGCCGAGCCGATGAAGACCGGCGTCATCTTGAGCGCGATGGTCACCCGGCGGATGGCGGCGTGGATCTCGTCCTGGGACGGATCCTGCTCGGCCAGGAACTTGTCGGCGATGGCGTCGTCGTGATCGGCGATGGAGGCGATCATGTCGTGGCGGGCGGTCTTGGCCTCCTCGAGGCGGTCGGCCGGGATCTCCTCCTCGCGGATGTCCTCGCCGTTGTCGCCGTCGAAGTAGAAGGCCTTCATCTTGATGAGATCGATGATCCCTTCGAACTCCGACTCGGCGCCGATGGGGAGCTGGATGGTGATGGTGTTGTGGCGCAGCTTCTCCTTGAGCTGGCCGGTCACGCGGGCCGGATCGGCGCCCGCGCGGTCGAGCTTGTTGATGAAGGCCAGGCGCGGGACGTTGTAGCGGCGCATCTGGCGATCGACGGTGTACGACTGCGACTGGACGCCCGAGGTCCCGCACAGCACCAGCACGGCGCCGTCGAGGACGCGCAGCGCGCGCTCGACCTCGATGGTGAAGTCGACGTGGCCGGGGGTGTCGATGAGGTTGATGTTGTAGCCCTTCCACTCGCAGTAGGTGGCGGCCGACTGGATGGTGATCCCCTTCTCGCGCTCGAGATCCATCGAGTCCATCTTGGCGCCGACGCCCGACTTCCCGCGCACCTCTTCGATCTTATGGATCTTGCCGGTGTAGTAGAGGATGCGCTCGGAGAGCGTGGTCTTCCCCGAGTCGATGTGGGCGGAGATTCCGATGTTGCGGACCTTGTCGAGCGAGATGGAGGCCATGACCGATTGTTTCCTTGCCTTGGGGGGATGCGGTGGTAAGGGCGCGGAGTTTAGTCAAGTTTCGCGCTTTCGCTAGCGCGAAAACCAACGTCTCAGATGCCGGGGCTCTGGCGCGCGTTACTTGACGCCCACCAGCTCGACGTCGAACACCAGCGTGGCGTTGGGGGGGATCGGCCCGCCGGGCGTCCCCCGCGCCCCGTAGGCGAGGTCGGGCGGAATGGTCAGCTTGCGCTTGCCGCCGACCTTCATCCCCTCGATCCCCTGGTCCCACCCCTTGATGACCTCGCCGGCGCCGAGGTGGAAATCGATCGGCTGGCCGCGGTCGTACGAGCTGTCGAACTTGGTCCCGTCGGTCAGCCGCCCCGTGTAGTGGACCGAGACCGTCTTCCCCTTGGTGGCCGCCACGCCCTGCCCGACCTTCAGGTCGTCGATGACCAGGCTGCCGGCGGCCGCGGTCCCCTTCTTCGACTCGGCGGCGCCCGACCCGCCCGCCTTGTGCGAGCACCCCCAGGAGAGGACGACGGCGAGGGCGAGGAGAGGGGCCGCGAGCTGCTTCATGGCGCGGCACCATAGCACGGCGCCGTGCCCGGTCAGCCGGCGCGCAGCCGGTCGCGGAACGCCTTCACCGCCGCGTGCTGGTCGGGGATCGCCGCCAGCTCCGCCATCGCCGCGAAGTCGAGGGCCGGACAGAGGGCGCTGCGGGCGATCTCGCCGTAGCGCTCGCCGTCGAGCCCGTAGGGGCGGAAGCGGCCGTCACGGAAGATCCAGACCTCGCGGACGCCGAGGCCGCGATAGACCTCGAGGCGGTTGATCCCGCCCGAGGTCACCACGATCTCGAGGGCGATGTCGGGCGCGTCGCCCAGGTCGCGCCCCACGCAGTAGCACTCGTCCGGCTCGAGGCCCCGCTCCTTCGCCTCCCGCTTGAACGTCGTCGAGCCCCAGCCGCGCAGCGGGACGTCGCGCTCGAGGGCGAAGAGCTCGATCATCCGGGCAATGACCTTCTTCTCGTGCTCGTGGCGGCGGGACGGGCTCATGATCTCCAGCGCTCCTTCGAGATACGTCATCCGGATCCCCGGGCTGTCGAGGAGCTCGCGGAGCGCGCCGTAGGTGCGCCAGTCCACCCCGTTCATCACGACCAGCTGGTCCACCTCCGGATCCCGGCGGCCGAAGGCCTCAGGCACCATCTCCCCGTCCATGAGCCGGCCGGCGTGGGACATGACCGCAGCCTACCACCGTCCGGGGCCCGCTTCCGCCGCGGGGACGAGCGCGGCCGCTATCTGATCGCCGCGGTGCGGACCAGGATCTCCGACACCGGACCGCGGTTGCGCCCGACCGAGTTGATCGCCCGCCGCGCCGGGACCTTCCGGAACCTGAGATCGGCGTAGAGGCGGCGCGTGTCGCTGCAGTAGGAGTTCGAGAGCAGCGCCGGCACGCGGGCGCGCGACAGCGCGCGCAGCGCGTCGGCCAGGCGCCGCTGATCGTCGGGGCCGAAGGCGCGCTGGGCGTAGGCGGTGAACGAGGCGGTCCGCGAGATCGGGACGTACGGCGGATCGAGGTACACGAAGTCGTCCTCGCCGGGGCGATCGGCGAGGACGTCGCGGAAGTCGCCGCACACGATCTCGACGTTCGCCAGCGCGCGCGACGCCGCCTCCAGACGGGGGACGTCGCAGATGTTGGGGCGCGCGTAGCGGCCGAAGGGGACGTTGAACCGCCCGTCGCTGTTCACCCGGTAGAGCCCGTTGTAGCCGCAGCGGTTCAGGTAGATGACCCGCGCCGCCCGCGCCGCCCGCGAGAGCCGCTCCGGATCTTCGGCACGGACCCGGTAGTAGTCCTCCTTCGTGTTACGGTGCTTGCGCAGCGCCGCGATCACGCCGCCGATGTCGTCGCGCACCGCCTGGTAGCAGCTCACGAGCTCGGGGTTCGCGTCACCCAGCACGGCGCGCGCGAAGCGCCTCTGCCCGGCGAGCGCGAAGAAGACGGCGCCGCCGCCCACGAACGGCTCGTAGTAGGTGTCGATGCGATCGGGCGCGAGATCCAAGATCCGCGGCAGCAGTTGGCGCTTGCCGCCCACCCACTTGAGGAACGGCGCCGGCGCATCCCCTTGCATATCGCCTCTGGCCTAACGTGATTCACCGGCGGGGCGCAAGAAAAAGGCGCGCGGGCCACGACGAGAAAGGCGACGAGCACGGCGACGAGCAAAGCGACCAGCAAAGCGACCAGAAGGCGACGAGAAACGTGAGCCGACCGCGCACCGACGGTTTTCCGACGGTGCCGGGACCCGCGTCACTCAAATTTTACCGATTTTTCGGCTGTTTTTTGTTCCGTCGCTCGATCTTTGTCTTTAAAGTCTTGGGCCACGAAACGCGCGGGCGCGTGCATCGGCCCCGCTCCGACCAGCTCGAAAAGGAGAACGACATGGCGAAGGTGCTGACGAAGTCCCAGATCATTCAGTCGATCGCTGACGCCCACAAGGACAAGCTGGCGCGCAAGGACGTGGCCCGCCTTCTCGAGTCGCTGACCACCGTCGGCCACAAGGAGCTGAAGAAGAACGGGATCTTCGTGCTGCCCGGGTTCGCCAAGTTCGTGGTCGTGAAGAAGCCGGCCACCAAGGAGCGCCAGGGGATCAACCCCTTCACCAAGGAGCCGATCACCATCAAGGCCAAGCCGGCGCGCAAGGTGCTGAAGGCCCGCCCGGTGAAGGCGGCCAAGGACGCGCTCGCGTAGC
>DASZVW010000031.1:0-5311 GCA_035546895.1 Polyangia bacterium | reverse complement strand
GCCAGCAGGCGCAGGTCGGTGCCGTCGAGCTTGCGCGCCAGGTCCTCCAGCGAAGGGACCTCGTCGACGCAAGGCGGGCACCAGGTGGCCCAGAAGTTGAGCAGCACCGGGTGCCCCTTCTGCTCGCTCAGCGAGACCGTGTGTCCCGCCGCGTCCGGGAGCTGGAAGTCGGGCGTCGGCCCGTTCTTCAAGAACGCCGGCACGGGATCCGGCTGCATCGCCGTGCAGGCCCCGCCGCGCGTCCGCGCCAGCGTGTCGTGCACCCCGCCCAGGAACCGCACCGCCACGAACCCCATCGCCACCGCCACCACCACCCCCGGCCCCACCCGCCGCACCCACGCCCCCCGCGCTTGGCCATCGGCCCCGGGCTTCGGGCCCCCGGCGGGTCGATCTTTCGCGGCGCTCCCCATCTTCTTCAACAGCGAGTGTATATCGCAGGCGGGCTCCGCCCGCCGGAGACTTCTTTCGACCTACGCGATCCGGGTGCGGCTCTCGTCGCGTCCGGGGGTGGGCCCGCGGGAGGGGCAAAGCCCCTCCCGCGAAGCGGAGCGAAGCGGAGCGCTATCCTTTTTTCTTCTTCGCCAGCTCGTCGTCGGCGATCTTCTTGAAGGTCTCCCACGGGTAGGCGCCGTTGATCTTGCGCCCGTTGATGAAGACGGCCGGGGTGCCGTTCACGCCCACCGCCTGGCCCTCCTTGGTGTCGGCCTGGATCTGGTCCTTGTAGCGCTGGCTGTCGAGGTCGGCCTTGAACTTGGCCATGTCGAGCCCCAGCTCCTGGGCGTACTTCTCCAGATCGGCCCGGCTGAGCGCGGTGTTGTTCTCGAACAGCTTGTCGTGCATCTGCCAGAACTTCCCCTGCGCGTTGGCCGCCATGGCCGCCTCGGCCGCCGGCTCGGCGTTGTTGTGGAACGGCAGCGGGTAGTTCTTCCAGGTCATGTGCATCTTGCTGCCGTACTCCTTCTCGAGCTGCGACAGCGTCGGCTCCACCCGCTTGCAGAACGGGCACTGGAAGTCGGAGAAGATCACCACCTGCAGCGGCGCGTTCTTCGACCCCTTGGAGGGGCCGTTCCCGGCCGCCACCTTGTAGACGGTGGTGTCCTGCTCCGGCGTCTTCTCGCCCCCCTGCGCCGGGGCCGCCGGGGCCGCCGCCACCTCGGTCTTGGCGTCCTTCATCAGGACCTCATAGACCTTCGTCTTCGGCGTCCCCTTGGCGATCATGGCGTCGGCGGTCTTCAGCTCCTCGTCGATCCGGGCCTTGAACGCCTCGAACGGCTGCGCGCCCGAGAGGAACTTGCCGTTGATGAAGAAGGCCGGGGTGCCGTGGGCGCCGATCTTGCCGCCCGCGGCCGAGTCGGCCTCGATGGCCGCCTTGTCCTTCTGCGAGTCGAGCGCCGCCTTGAACTTGCCCATGTTGAGGCCCAGCTCCTGCGCGTACTTCTCGAACGTCGCCCGGTCCTCGTGCGCCGGGTCGGCGAACAGCTTGTCGTGCATCTCCCAGAACTTCCCCTGCTCGCCGGCGGCGCGGGCCGCGATCGCCGAGGGCCTGGCGTTGGGGTGGAACGGCAGCGGCAGGTCGTGCCAGAAGACGCGGACCTTCCCCTTGTAGGCGTCCATCACCTTGGCGATGGTCGGCTCCACGCGGCCGCAGAACGGGCACTGGAAGTCGGACCACTGGACGATGGTCACCGGGGCGTCCTTGGCCCCCTTCATCGGGGCCCCCTTGATCTCGGCGCGGTAGCGGGTGTTGGCGTCGGGCTCGCCGGCGCGCGCGGGGGGCGGCGGCGGCGCGGCCGCCTTGTCGAGGCCGTTGGCGGTGAGCGCCGCGTAGACCTGGCCGCGCGGCGTGCCGGCGGCGATCTTGGCGTCGGCCTTCTTCAGCTCCTCGTCGATGACGCTCTTGAACGCCTCGATCGGCTGGGCGCCGCGGAGGTTGCGCCCGTTGATGAAGAAGTTCGGGGTGCCGCGGGCGCCGAACTTCTCGGCCTCCGCCATGTCGGCCTTGATGTGCGCCTCGCCCTCCTTCTTGTCCATCGCCTCCTTGTACTTCGACATGTTGAGCCCGATCTCCTGGGCGTACTGGTCGAGGTTGGCCCGCTCCAGCTTCTGCTGGTTGGCGAACAGCTTGTCGTGCATCTCCCAGAACTTCCCCTGCGCGCGCGCCGCCTCGGAGGCGAGCGCCGCCGGCATGGCGTTCTGGTGGAACGGCAGCGGGTTCTGCTTGTAGGCGAGCTCCACGTCGCTGCCGTAGTCCTTGAGCAGCGAGGTGATGGTCCCCTCGGCGCGGCTGCAGTAGGGGCACTGGAAGTCGGAGTACTCGATGATGGTGACCTTCGGCTCCTTGCCGCCGCGGGTCGGCGCGTCGCCCACGGCGATCTTGTAGACCTCGGTGCCGGCGCCCGGGGCCTTGGGCGCGCCGGGCGAGGCCTTGGCGCCCTTCATGAACGTCGCGTACAGCATGTTGGCCGGCGTCCCCGAGGCCAGCAGCTTGTCGGCGCGCTTGATCTCGTCATCGATCACCTTCTTGAACTCTTCGTACGGCTGCGCCCCCTGCACGTTGCGTCCGTCGATGTAGAAGTTCGGCGTCCCCTGCACGCCGATCTGCCGGCCGGCGGCCAGGTCGGCGTCGACCTTCGCCTTGCCGGCGTGGGTGTCGAGCGCGGTCTTGAACTTGTTCATGTCGAGCCCGATCTCCTGCGCGTACTTCTCGAGATCGGCGCGCTCCAGGTTCTGCTGGTTGGCGAACAGCTTGTCGTGCATCTCCCAGAACTTCCCCTGCGCCTCGGCGGCCACCGCGGCCTCGGCGGCCAGCGGCGCGTGGGGGTGGAACGGCAGCGGGTTGTGGCGGAAGAAGAGCCGCACCTGTGTCGGGTAGTCCTTCAGGATCTTCTCGACCGTGGGGACCACCTTCCCGCAGAACGGGCACTGGAAGTCGGAGAACTCGACGATGGTCACCTTGGCGTTGGCCGGACCCTTGGACGGCCCCTCCAGCGGCACCCGGAGGCGATCGACGCCGTCGCCGGCCCCCTGCGGGCCCGACGGTCCGACCGCCACGCCCGGTGAATTGTCCTTGTCACGCGTCGCCAGGCGCCCGAGGCCGTAACCGCCTCCCAGCACCACCAGCAACAGCACCAATACTGTTCCTTTGTTCATGATCAGCTCCAATGGACGAAAAACGAGAGACGCCGCGCAAACGAAAAACCGAACGCCCGCGGGGAGCACGGCATTCCCCCGCGCGCGTCTTGAAACCGGAGAGCTCGAGCCGCCGCTAGGCGCGGGGCGGCCGATCAGGCGGGGCGATCGCGCGGGCCGGGATCGCCCGCGTCGAGACGGTGGAGAAGTCGCGGCCGTCGCCCGGGGCCAGGCCCGGCAGCGCGACCAGCGCCAGCGGTTGAAGCTGCGGCGGCGAGAGGTGGCCGCCCACGTCGTGGGTGCCGCCGGCGGAGACGAGGTGCGCCCCCCGCGTGCGGCGCGGCGCCGGCGCCAGCGAGCCGGCCGGCATCTCGCTGTCCGGCGAGCGCGACACCCGGTACCAAAGGTTGAGCAGCGGCGGCTCGCTGCACTCGCCGACGGCGGCCGGAGGCGCTTCGGACGGGGTGGGGCAGTCGATCTCCGCCGGCGTGGCGTACTCGCGCGGGCCGTCGTCGTTCGATCCGGCGGGCGCGTCGTCGGCCATCGCGCCCCAGGCGCCGTCGCAGCTCGCCGGCCACCCCGGACAGGTCACCGCCGCCGACGGCATCGCCGGCGGCGCGCTGGCTGCGAGGGCCAAGACGAGTCCGAGTCCGAACATGAGGGCGAGGTCCTAGAAATTCGACCCGAGGCCGCAGAAAGCTACCCCACGCCGGGGGTCCCAGCAAGCCGCCCTCACCCGGCGGACCTCGACCGGGGGACCACCTCGAAGGGGCGCATCATCTCGTTGGCGGCGTGCTCCAGCAGGTGGCAGTGCCAGACGTAGCGCCCCGGGTACCCCTCGAACTTCACGATGATGCGGGTGATGGTCCCGGGGTCGACGCGCACGGTGTCTTTCCAGCCGGCCTCGTTGGGCGCCGGCGGCACCGGCGCGCGGACCAGCTCTAGCTTGCCGGAGGTCTTGTACCCGTCGGCGTCGAACAGCTGCCGGTCGAGGATCTGGAACCGCACCAGGTGGAGGTGGATCGGGTGGCTGTCCTCGGTGAGGTTCATCAGCTCCCAGATCTCCACGCTGTCGAGCTCGGGCCGTTCCGTGACCGGCTCGTGCCAGCGCTTGCCGTCGAGCAGCATCAGCATCCGGTGCGCCTGCATGTCGTGGTACTCGTCGAGCGTCAGCCGGCGCGTCTTCACCGCCAGCGCCGGCGCCGTCCGCGCGATCGGCCGCAGCTTCGCGGGGAGCGGCCGCCGCCCGGCGACCGGGTGGGCGCCGTCCGGCGCCACCCGGAGCTGCAGGAGCTCCAGCGTCTGGCTCTCGAGCACCACGGTCGTCCCCGCGTGAGGCGCGAAGTCGACCACCAGGTCGGCGCGCTCGGCCGGCGCCAGCGTGAGGCTGGTGAGCGGGACGGGGGCGGGCAGGAGCCCCTGGTCGGTCCCGACTTGGTGAAAGGTGGCGCCGTTCGAGAGGGCGAGATAGTAGAAGCGCGCGTTCGAGGCGTTGACCACCCGGAAGCGGTACCGCTCGGGCCGCACCTCGAGAAACGGGAAGAGCTTGCCGTTCACCAGGTGGGCGTCGCAGTAGATCTCGGAGACCCACGGCCGCTCGGGCGCGCCGGAGGTGGAGTAGCGGAGCTGGCCGTCCTGCCCGAACAGCCGGTCGCAGAGCACCAGCGGCAGCTCGTTGGCCCCCGCGGGGAGGCCGAGGGCGTCGTCGGCGGGATCGCGGATGAGGTAGACGCCCAGCAGGCCCGCGTACTGGTTGAGCCGCTCGATCCCCATCGCGTGGTCGTGGTACCAGAGCGTCGCCGCCGCCTGCCGGTTCGGGTAGTGAAAGACCGAGGAGCGCCCGGGCGTGGTCCAGTCCTCCGGGTAGCCGTCGCTCTCGGGCGGCGCCTTGGCGCCGTGCACGTGGACCACCGCCCGCACGTCGGGCCGGTCGTGGCCCGCGCCGCACAGCGAGTGGTCGATCGGCAGGAAGTGGCGGGCGGGGAGCTGGTTCACCCACTCGACGAGGACGCCCTCGCCGGCGCGCGTCTCGAGCGTCGGGCCGGGGAAGCTGCCGCCGTAGCCCCAGAACCGCGTCGCCGGGACGTCGCGGTGGATCTTGGCCGTCACCTCGCCCATGGCGACCTTGTAGAAGGGGATCTGCCGGCCGGGCTGGCTCGGATCGGGCCGCGTCCCCTCGGGG
>DASZVW010000030.1:0-2355 GCA_035546895.1 Polyangia bacterium | reverse complement strand
GCGCGGCCGGCGCCGCGGCGGGGCCGCCGCTATTGGGCCGGCGCGCCGGCCGGCGCCTTGCGCGGCGCGCGCGCCTTGGGGCGCGGCTTGGCCTTCACCTCGGCCTTCTCGTCGAGGAAGGCGGCCACCCAGGCGAGCGGCGCGTTCCAGTTGATCGCCTCCTCGTTCGCCGACCAGGCCTCGATGTTGTCGGCGTAGCACTTCTCGGGCGCGCAGCCGGCTAGGCCGGCCGCCTGGACGTAGGGATCCTGCAGGCCGGAGTTCGGCCCCCCCGAGAGGACGCCGGGCGGGGGCGGCGGCGCGGCGGGGTTCGCCTGGCGCGCCCAGAAGCGGTGGTGCGGGTTCAGCAGCGGCCGCTCGCCGTAGCCGGTGACGTACGACTTGTCGAGCGGGTTCCGCCCGAGCACGTAGTTCATCCCCTCGGCGGCGGCGTGCAGGTACTTGGCCTCGCCGGAGAAGTCGTAGGCCAGCCCGAGCACGATGGCGTTGTTGAGGACGAAGGAGTTCGAGCCCCACGGGTACCCCTTGGCGCCGGGCTTGAACGGCAGCCGGTAGCCTTCGCCGCCGACCAGCGCCTGGAAGGTGTCGGCCGCGGTCTCGACCGCCACCTTGCAGTCGTCGATCTCCTGCGGCGGCAGGAGGTTGGGGACCAGCGCCAGCGAGATCGTCCCCAGCGCGCCCACGTTCCCCCAGTCGAACGCCGACGGCAGCCCGTCCGATCCCTGCGCGATCGGGACCTTCTTGAAGAGGGGCGACTTCTCGACGAACGCCTTGTAGACGTCCCTCTTGGTGGTGACGTAGAGCTCGGCCGCCGCCCAGTAGAACTCGTCGCTCACGTTGGTGTCGTCGTAGGGGCCGCCGCCGACCGCCGCCGTGCCGGCGAAGACCGCGGGGTTGGCCTCAGCCGCCGCCCAGGCCTTCTCGGCGGCGGTCAGACACTTGGCCGAGAACGCCTTGTCCAGCTTCTCGAAGAGGCGCGCGCACTGCGCGGCCACCGCGGCCAGGTTCAGCGTGGCCGCGGTCGACGGCGGCCACAGGAAGCGCGGCTGGTCGTCCTGGTCGGGGCGCGTCCCCAGCACCGTCCACGCCTTGTCGTGCACCTTGTGGTGGACCATCCCCGCCTTCGGGTGCCCGTCGGGGACCTGCATCTCGAGCAGGAAGGCGACCTCCCAGCGGGCCTCGTCGAGCAGGTCGGGGAGCTTGTTCTTGTGCTCCGGGATGTTCATCTTCCCGTCCTTGAACTCGGCGTCGGTGCCGCGCGCGAGCGCGCGCTCGTACTGGTTCATCAGCGTCCAGGCCGCGATGCCGCCGTTGACCACGTACTTCCCCTGGTCGCCGGCGTCGTACCAGCCGCCGGTGACGTCGAGCTTGTAGCTGCAGCCCGAGTCGGGCAGGCAGGGGACGTCCTTGTCCCCCTTATTGGGCGGCACGTTGACGTGGCCGGCCGGGCGCGTCCACTGCTTGCCGCCCGCGTACGGCATCACGATCGGGATGCCGCTGCGGGTCTGGTAGAAGTAGGCGAGCGCGTCGTACTTCAGCTTCTTGTAGACGTCCTTGCCGATGTCGAACGGGTGGCTCCCCTCGCCGGCGACCCACAGCGTGTAGTCCTTGCCGGGCGTCTTGTAGCCGGAGAAGTCGGCGATCTGCACGTCGTCGCCCGAGGCGGCGTCCTTGCCGAACGGCTTGGTCTCCCCCGAGGCGACCACCGCGCCCCCCTTCTTGTGCAGCTCCCACTTGAGCGGCGACTTCGAGGGGTTCTTCACCGTGGCGAGCTTGGGGAGATCTGGCAGGTAGCCGGTCTGGTTGACCAGCACGTCGGGGATCGGCGCGTCCTCCGAGGAGACCTTGGTCGAGCGGACGAACTGCGGGTCGTCGAGGTGGATGTCGTCGAGGCAGACGGTGTAGGGCGCGGCGGTCTCGCCGGCCAGGCCGCCGCCGAAGTGAAACGCCAGCTCGGCGGTCGGGTCGTCGGCCGCCTCCATCGTGAAGGCGCCCACGAACGACTGCGGGTGGGTCGTCAGGTCGACGGTGTCGGTCCAGTACTCCTTGTACGGCGGCCCGGCCATCCCGACCTTGGCCTTCATCTGGATCGGCTTGCTGGCGTGAGCCAGGTAGGCGATCGAGTAGGTGTGCCCCTTCTGGATCACCATCTCGCGGTGGCGGACCTGCACGTCCCAGCCGTTCACCCCCTTGTTGGTGACGTCGACGCAGAGCTGTCCGTTCTTCACCGAGGCGTTGCCGGCGCCGGGCGCGCTGAACGAGGTGTTCCAGGGGATCGACTTGCCGCCGTCGAAGGTGCTGTTCTCGAGCAGATCGTTCCCCGTCAGCTTGGGCGCGTTGACGCCGGGCGAGCCG
>DASZVW010000029.1:0-1971 GCA_035546895.1 Polyangia bacterium | reverse complement strand
GGGGGGCGAGCGGCGGGACGTCCGGCGGCGGCGGGACCTCCGGCAGCGGCGGCGGCGGGACCTCGGGCGGCGGCGGGCCCGGACAGAGCGGGGGCGGCGGGTGCAGCTGCTCGGTCGCCGACGGCGGCCCGCGCGGGGGCGCGGCGCTGGTGCTGCTCGCCGGGCTCGCTCTCCGCGCGTGCCGGCGGCGCGGGCGCTCGGCTACTTGACCGCGCGGCCGCGCAGCCCGATGAGCTGATTGAGCGAGCCGGAGGCGAAGCCGGCCAGGTCGAGCGCCACGAAGGTGAAGCCCTGCGCGCGCCCGAGGGTCACGATCTTCTCGCGCGTGCCGGGCTCGAGGGCGCGCGGCATGTCGGCGAGATCGATCTCCAGGCGCGCCACCTCGCCGTGGTAGCGGACGCGGAGCTGGCGGAAGCCGAGCGCGCGCAGGCCGTCCTCGAAGCCGTCGACGCGGCGCAGGCGCTCGGGGGTGATCTCGGTCCCGTACGGGAAGCGCGACGACAGGCAGGCGAGCTGCGGCTTGTCCCAGGTCGGCAGCCCCAGCTCGCGCGAGAGGGCGCGCACCTCGGGCTTGCTGAAGCCGGCGTCGACCAGCGGCTGGCGCGCGCCCCGCTCGTCGGCGGCGCGCAGCCCGGGGCGGTGGTCGCCGAGATCGTCGAGGTTGGTGCCCAGCAGCACCTCGGCGAGCCCCAGCGCCTCCGCGCGCGGGCGGGCGATCTCCAGCAGCTCGGCCTTGCAGTGGTAGCAGCGATCGGTGGGGTTCTGCGCGAAGCCGGGGCGCTCGAGCTCGTGCGAGTCGACGACCTCGATCCGGGCGCCGATGAGCGCGGCCAGCTCGCGCGCCGCCCGCCGCTCGCTCTCGGCCATGGTGACCGAGACGGTGGTGAGCGCCGTGCAGCGGTCGCCGAGCACGTCGTGCGCCACCCGCAGCAGCAGCGTCGAGTCGACGCCGCCCGAGAAGCAGACCAGCGCCGAGCCGTAGCCGCCGATCACCTCGCGCAGGCGGGCGTGCTTGTCGGCCAGCGTGGCCGGGCGGTCGGGCGTGGCGGGGGCGGGGTGCATCGGTGAGTCGACAAGCATAGTGGATGAATCAGGCGATGGGGACCCGTTCGCTGCCGGCGACCGCGGCGGCCACCTCGGCGCCGAGATCGAGCTTGGCCTCCGCCTTGACGGCGTCCTCGACGCGCGCGCGGGTCGCCGGGTGGAGGGGGACGAACAGCGAGCAGCAGTCGTCGAACGGCAGGATCGACGTCTCGTAGGTGCCGATCCGCTGCGCCAGCGCGATGGTGTCGACCTTGTCGTAGGTGACCAGCGGGCGGAGCACCACGCGGCGGGCGGCGTCCTCGATGGTGGTCAGGTTCTCGATGGTCTGGCTGGCCACCTGGCCGAGGTTCTCGCCGGTGACCAGCGCGGCGGCCTCCAGGCGGTCGGCGAGCGCGTCGGCGATGCGCATCATCATGCGGCGGTAGAGCACCACCGCCAGCTCGCCGGGGCCGGCGTCGCGCAGCCGCTTCTGAACCTCGGTGAACGGCACCACCGTCACCGAGCGGAGCGCCTGCCAGCGGGCCAGCTTGCGGGCCAGCGCCAGCACCTTGTCGCGCGACTTCTCGCCCACGTAGGGGGGCGAGTGGAAGTAGACGGCGTCGAGCGCCAGCCCGCGCTTGGCCGCCAGCCAGCCAGCCACCGGCGAGTCGATGCCGCCCGAGAGCAAGAGCAGCGCGCGCCCGGCGGTGCCGACCGGCAGCCCGCCCGGCGCCGCGCGCGTGCCGGCGTAGACGAAGGCGTGGCCGGTGGCGACCTCGATCCCCACCGTGAGCGCCGGCGTGTGCACGTCGACCGGGAGGCCGGTCTCGGCCTGCACGCGGGCCCCGACCCGCCTGGAGATCTCCAGCGACTCGAGCGGGAAGCGCTTGTCCGAGCGGCGCGACTCGATCTTGAACGAGGCGGGGCGCGCGCGCTCGACGGCCAGCT
>DASZVW010000028.1:0-6811 GCA_035546895.1 Polyangia bacterium | reverse complement strand
TTGACCGGCGCCCGGGCCGCCGAGGCCGGCGACGCCGGCGCGCTGGTGTCGCGCCTCCGCCGGACGCCCGATCCGACGCTGCAGCTGGTGCGCGCGGAGCTGCTCGAGCGCCTGGGCCCCGAGGTCTCGGGCGAGATCGCGCGCGCCAACTTCGCGGCCGTCGGCGCCCGCACGCCCGCCGCGCTCGACGACCTGCTCGACGACCTCCGCCGCGATCGCGACGCAGCCTACGCCCGGCTGTGACCGCGCGCCGCGCCTCGGGTAGAGTCGGGCGATGGACTTCTACTACGCGCGGTTCTCCGGAAACTCGGCGCGCAGCGCGTTCGCGCTCGCCGAGACCGGCGCCGCCTACACGCCCCACCCCCTCGACGTGCCGGGGGGCGAGGGCCGCCGGCCCGACTACCTGGCGCTGAACCCGATGGGGAAGGTGCCGGCGCTGGTCGACGGCGACGTGCGCCTCTGGGAGTCGAACGCCATCAACTGGTACCTGGCCGAGACGCATCCCGGGGCGCGCCTCCTCCCCGCCTCGCCGGCCGGCCGCGCCGCGGTCCAGCGCTGGCTGATGTTCCAGACCGGGCACCTGACGCCCGCCTGCGCGACGCTGTTCCGCAAGACCAACGCCCGCGTGCGCGCGATCTGGAAGACCGACGCCGACGCGGCGGCGGTCGAGCGGGCCCGCCAGGAGCTCGGCCGCTACCTGCCGGTGCTGGAGCAGGCGCTCGCCGGGCGCGACTGGCTCGAAGGTGAGTTCTCGCTGGCCGACATCGCCTACGCCCCCCACCTGGCCATGATCGCCGAGGGGGAGGCCGGCTACGACTTCGCGGCCACGCCCAACATCCGCGCCTGGCTCGAGCGGCTGTGGGCGCGCCCGGCCTGGAAGAAGGCGGCCGAGATGGCGCTGGCGGGAGGCGCCTGATGTCGTCGATCCTGATCGTCGGCGGGGCCGGCTACATCGGCAGCCAGACCGCCAAGCTGGTGGCGGCGGCCGGGCACCGCCCGGTGGTGTTCGACAACCTGGTCTACGGCCACCGCTGGGCGGTCAAGTGGGGCCCGCTCGTCGAGGGGGACCTCGCCGATCCGGCGGCCATCCGGCGCGCGCTGGAGGCGCACGCGGTGACGGCGGTGATCCACTTCGCCGCCTACGCCTACGTCGGCGAGTCGATGACCGACCCGGGGAAGTACTACCGCAACAACGTGGCGGGGACGATCAACCTGCTCGACGCCATGGTGGCGGCGCGCGTGCGCGACGTGGTCTTCTCTTCGACCTGCGCCACCTACGGCGAGCCCGAGCGCGTCCCCATCGACGAGGGGCACCCGCAGCGCCCGGTCAACGCCTACGGCGAGACCAAGCTGGCGGTCGAGCGGATGCTGGGCTGGTACGGGCGCGCGCACGGGCTCCGCTACGCGGCGCTGCGCTACTTCAACGCCGCCGGCGCCGATCCCGACGGCGAGGTGGGCGAGGACCACGCCCCGGAGACCCACCTCATCCCGCTGGCCATCGCCGCCGCCCACGGCCAGGGGGGACCGCTGTCGATCTTCGGCACCGACTACCCGACGCCCGACGGGACCGCCGTCCGCGACTACATCCACGTCGCCGATCTGGCCGAGGCGCACCTGGCGGCGCTGCGGGCGCTCGCCGAGGGTGCCGAGGCGGTGCACCTCAACCTCGGCACCGGGCGCGGCAGCTCGGTGCGCGAGGTGATCGCGGCCGTCGGCCAGGCGAGCGGCCGGCCGGTCCCCTTCCGCGAGGTCGGCCGGCGCGCCGGCGACCCCCCCGTGCTGGTGGCGGACGCGCGCCAGGCCAACGCCCGGCTCGGCTGGACGCCGCGCTATCCGTCGCTCGACGCCATCGTCGCGCACGCCGTCCGCTGGCACCGGCGGCCCCGCTGAGCCCGGGCGGCGGAGCGCGGGGCTCGCCTCGGTCGTGAAGAAATCGCCGTCACGCGCCAAAAAGCGCGCTCGTCTTTCGGAAGAAGCCTTATTGACTACCCCATCGCTCGATGTCGGATGTCCCGGACCATGACGATCCAGGTTCAATGAACCTGACGGCGGGCCCCTCCGGCGCGTTGGCTGCCCGCGTGCTGGCGGGCGCCGGCGAGGCCGCCGCGATCGCGCGCGCGGTCGACTGGTCGAAGACGGCCCTCGGTCCGGTCGCGGGGTGGTCGCAGGCGCTGCGCTCGGCGGCGGCCCTCGTCCTCCACAACCACTCGGGGATGCTGCTCTGGTGGGGACCGGAGATGATCCAGATCTACAACGACGCCTACCGCCCGGTGCTCGGCGACAAGCACCCGCGCGCGATGGGGCAGCCGCTCCGCGAGTGCTGGTCGGAGGTGTTCCACATCGTCGGCCCGATGGCCGAGCGACCGCTGCAGGGCGGCCCCGCGTCGACCAGCGACGATCTCCCGCTGCTCATCAACCGCAAGGTCCACCGCGAGGAGACGCACTTCCGCCTCGCCTACAGCCCGGTGCCGGACCACACCGTGCGGTCGACCGGCGTCGGCGGCGTGCTGGCCACGGTGACAGAGATTACCGAGGAGACCTACGGCGCCCGCCAGATCCGCACGCTGCGCGAGCTCGGCGCCCGCGCGGCCCTCGACACCGAATCGGCCGAGCGCGCCTGCGTGGCGGCCGCCGTGGCGCTGGGCGAGAACCGCTGGGACGTCCCCTTCGCGCTCATCTACCTGCTCGACGCCGACGGCAAGCGCGCCCGCCTGGCCGCGGGCGCCGGGTTCGATCCGGAGGACCTGCGCGGCGCGGCCGGGGACGACGTCGATCTGACCGCGGCGGCGGCCGACCGCTGGACCTGGCCGCTGCGCGAGGTCGTCCGCGACCGCCGCGAGGTGATCGTCGGCGATCTCGCCGCCTGCCCGTTCGCGCTGCCGCGCAGCCCCTGGTCCGATCACCCGCGCGCGGCCATCGCCCTCCCCCTCGCCTCGCCCGATCAGCCGGGCGCCTACGGCGTCCTGGTCTGCGGCGTCAGCCCGCACCGGGTGCTCGACGCCGGCTACCGCGCCTTCTTCGAGCTGGCGGCCGGCCAGGTCGTCACCGCCGTCCGCAATGCCCGCGCGCTCGAGCAGGAGCGCCGGCGCGCCGAGGCGCTGGCCGAGGTCGACCGCGCCAAGACCGCCTTCTTCTCCAACGTGAGCCACGAGTTCCGGACCCCGCTCACGCTGATGCTGGGGCCGGAGCAGGACGCGCTGGCCACGCCCGGCGGAGCCCTGGGCGGCGAGGAGCTGCGCGCCGTCCACCGCAACACGCTCCGGCTGCTCAAGCTGGTGAACTCGCTGCTGGAGTTCTCGCGGATCGAGGCGGGCCGCGCGCGGGCCTCCTACCGGCCGACCGATCTGGGGACCTTCACCCGCGATCTGGCCAGCAGCTTCCGGGCGGCCATCGAGCGCGCCGGGCTCCGCTTCGAGGTCGACTGCCCGCCGCTCCCCGAGCCGGTCTACGTCGACCGCGAGATGTGGGAGCGGATCGTCCTCAACCTCCTCTCCAACGCCTTCAAGTTCACCTTCGAGGGGGCGATCTCCGTCGTGCAGCGGCAGGCCGGCGGCTCGCTGGTGCTGGAGGTGAGCGACAGCGGCGTCGGCATCCCCGAGCGCGAGCTGCCGCACGTGTTCGAGCGCTTCCACCGGATCGAGGGGACCCAAGCGCGCACGCACGAGGGGTCGGGCATCGGCCTGGCGCTGGTCCGCGACACGGTCGCCCTGCACGGCGGGAAGGTCGCCGTCGAGAGCCGCCCCGGCGCGGGGAGCAAGTTCACCGTGTCGCTGCCGCTCGGCACCGCGCACCTCCCGGCCGATCGGATCGCCGCCGCGCCCGATCTGACCGCCACGCCCGCCAGCGCCGAGAGCTACGTGGCCGAGGCGGCGCGCTGGCTCCCCGAGACGGCGCCCGGCGACGCGCCGGCCGAGGAGGCCGCCGCCGATCCCGACGACGCGGGGGCGCGGATCCTGATCGCCGAGGACAACGCCGACATGCGCGACTACCTGGCGCGCATCCTCCGCCCGCACTGGACGATCGAGCTCGCCGCCGACGGCGACGCGGCGCTGGTCCGGGCCCGGCGCGCGCGGCCGGACCTGATCCTCTCCGACGTGATGATGCCCAACCTCGACGGGTTCGGCCTCTTGCGGGAGCTGCGCGCCGATCCCCAGCTCGGCGCGATCCCGGTGGTGCTGCTCTCGGCGCGCGCCGGCGAGGAGGCGCACGTCAACGGCCTGCAGGCCGGCGCGGACGACTACCTGGTCAAGCCCTTCTCGGCCCGCGAGCTCCTGGCCCGGGTGCGCCTCCACCTGGCGGGGGCGCGCGCGCGGCGCCAGGTCGAGGAGCAGTCGCGGCAGCTCCACCAGGCCAAGGCGGAGGCCGAGCGCGCCCGGGCGCTGGCCGAGGCGGCCAGCCGCTCGAAGGACGAGTTCCTGGCCATGCTGGGCCACGAGCTGCGGAACCCGCTGTCGCCGATCCTGACCGCGCTGCAGGTGATGCGGATGCGGGGGGCCGAGGGGCGCGAGCAGGCCATGATCGAGCGCCAGGTCGGGCACCTGGTGCGCCTGGTCGACGACCTCCTCGACATCTCGCGGATCACGCGCGGAAAGATCGAGCTCCGCAAGGCGCGCACCGAGATGGCGCAGGTGGTGCTGCAGGGCCTGGAGATCGCCAGCCCGCTGCTCGAGCACCGCCGCCAGGAGATCGATCTCGACGTCGAGCCGCAGGGGCTGGAGGTGGAGGTCGATCTCGATCGCCTGGCGCAGGTGACGGCCAACCTCCTCACCAACGCCTCCAAGTACAGCGAGCCGGGGACCACCGTCCACGTGAAGGCGTCGCGCGCCGGCGGCCGCGTGCGGCTGCAGGTCCGCGACGAGGGGGCCGGCATCGCGCCCGAGATGCTGGGCAAGGTCTTCGACGTCTTCTTCCAGCAGCCGCAGTCGCTCGATCGCTCCAAGGGGGGCCTGGGGCTGGGGCTGGCGATCGTGCGCAGCCTGGTCGAGCTGCACGGCGGCTCGGTCTCGGCCGCCAGCGCCGGGCTCGGCCGCGGGAGCGAGTTCGTCGTCGAGCTGCCGCTGGCGCCGGGCGCCGCCGAGCCGCTGCCGCTGGGCCCCCCGCGCGCGCCGGCGCCGCAGCTCGCCCACGGACCCGGCAAGCGGATCTTGATCGTCGACGACAACGAGGACGCGGCCGAGAGCATCGCCGACCTCCTGCGCGATCTGGGGAACGAGATCGAGACCGCCTACGACGGGCCGGCGGCGCTCCGGATCGCGCGGGTGTTCAAGCCCGAGGTCTGCCTGGTCGACATCGGGCTGCCGGCCATGGACGGCTACGAGGTCGCGCGCAAGCTCCGCGAGTCGTCCGACCTGCCGCGCGGCGCGCGCCTCATCGCCGTGACCGGCTACGGCCAGGACGCCGACCGCCAGCGCTCGCGCGAGGCCGGCTTCGACCTCCACCTGGTCAAGCCGGTGAACCTCGACGTGCTCAGCGACGCCGTCGTCAACTGACCGGGCCGCGGGCGCTACTTCGCCGCCGCGGCTCCCCCGCGCGCCTGGCCGGCGCCCGCCAGGTTGATCTCCGCCTCCACCACGTAGAGCGGCCGCCGCTTCACCTCCTCGTAGATCCGCCCCACGTACTCGCCCAGGATCCCGGTCATGAGGAGCTGCGCCGAGGAGCCGAGGCCGACCAGGATCATGATCGTCGTCCACCCCTTGACCACCCCGGTGCCGTACAGCTTCTCCCACAGCGCCCAGACGCCGCCCCCCATGGCCACCAGCCCCGCCAGGATGCCGAACCAGATCGCCATCCGCAGCGGCACCGTCGAGAAGGAGGTGATGCCGTCGACGGCGAAGCGGAGCATCCGCCGCAGCGGGAACTTGGTCTCGCCGGCGAAGCGCGCCGGCCGCTCGTAGGAGACGGCCGTCTGGCGGAAGCCGACCCACCAGACGAGGCCGCGCACGAAGCGGTGCTGCTCGCGCAGCGCGCGCAGGGTCAGCACCACCGGCCGGCTCATGAGCCGGAAGTCGCCCGCGTCGACGGGGATGGAGACGCCGCCCAGCATGGCGCGCAGCAGCCGGTAGTAGAGCGCGGCGGTCAGCTTCTTGAAGATCGTCTCGCCGTGGCGTTGCGAGCGGACGCCGAACACCACGTCGAACCCCTCGCGCCAGCGGGCCACCATCTGGCGCACCACCTCGGGCGGGTCCTGCAGGTCGGCGTCCATCACCACCACCGCCTCGCCGTTGGCCCGATCGAGGCCGGCGGTGATCGCCATCTGGTGGCCGAAGTTCCGGGAGAGCGACAGCACCTTGTAGCGCGGCTCGCGCGCCGCCAGCGCCTCGAGCAACGCGAACGACTGGTCCCGGGAACCGTCGTTGACGAAGATGACCTCCCAGGCCTCGCCGACGCCGCTCCCCACGTCGGCCAGGAAGGCCCGCAAGCGCCGGTCGAGCTCGGGGATGATCGCCTCCTCGTTGAAGATCGGCAGGACCAACGAAAGGACGGGCGCCTCCATCGGAGGCCTTACGTATATCATCGCGCCGATTGACCGGAGCCAGGTTCAAGGCGCTCGTCCTGGCGATCTTCGCCCTCGGCCTGACGCTGCGCGCGCCGACCTTCCTGCGCCCGCTGCTCTCGGACGACGAGGCGATCTACGCCGTCACCGGTGACGCGCTGGCGCGCGGCGACCTCCTCTATCGCGACGTCGTCGATCACAAGCCGCCGCTCATCTACCACCTCTACCGGGCCGGGTTCGCCCTCTTCGGGCCCTACGACACGCAGGGGGCGCACCTCCTGGTGGTCCTCTCGGTGCTGCTGACCGCCGGCCTGCTGG